>CALBHZ010000198.1 GCA_937892815.1 uncultured archaeon
TTTTTAAGGATCCAGGAGAGAGGATCGTAGATAAGCTTAAGGAGATGGGAGGTTTTATCAGGATACCCTTAGATAAGAATAAGGATCCAGATATCGTAGCCGTTCAACGGCTCTTCTCCATGGACTACCATGCCTTTATGAAAGCGATACGGGAGCTGAGAAGGATGAGAGTGGTGTATTACACGAGCAACTTCGATAAAAGGTACTTCCTAGTTTCATTAACTCCGAGGTTCAAGGAGTTTATTGCTAGATCCGATGAAAGGAAGATCTCCGTTATTGAAACGGTAAAGGTGATAGCTTAATGCGTTGCGAGCATTGCGGAGCTAGAACCCATCTCTGTAAGATAGTAATCGATCGATCATGGGCCTTAACTAAGAACAGCTACGTCTTATGTGAGAGATGTACTAAGAAGATCGAGGACTTCATTAAGGGGGAGGCTAGGATCGTGAAGAAAAGATCCGATAATTCCACGAAGCTCTTAGAACTCATGGAGGCTAGATCATGAAGCGGATCATTAAATTGCAACAAGGGGCCTTAGCTAGAATTTTAAGATCGAGGTACGTTCAAAAGTTCGGCTTAGTCTGCTGGAAATGCGGAAGGCCCCTCAACGAAGGAGAAACCGTGCTTTCACGTATGAGGTCTAAAGGAATGACTAAGTACTATTGCCTTGACTGTGCTATTTCGCTTCACTTAATCGATGAATCTGATCTTGCGAAGGAGGTGATGGCTTGAAGAGGATATGGGTAGATCCCAAAACCGTGAAATGCCCAGAGAGGGTAGAGCTCAACTGCGACGATCCGACGTGTATAGGTAGAAAGTGTACGAGATGGGATAAGGCCAACGATCATTGCATACGCTACAGAGCGGGATGGGTTGAAGAGTCATGACGACTCCTTACGAGAAGGGAAGGGCGGCTGAAGAGTACATAGCCTCATTGTTCAAGAACGCGGGAGCCTTCGTAATGAGATCGGCGGGATCTAAAGGGCCAGCAGATCTGCTAATAGTTACTCATAATGAGGTACTGCTAATTCAGGTTAAGACTAGGAACGCATCTAGGAAGGAAAGGGAGAGGCTGATTTCCCTAGCTAACAAAATGAAGGCCAGACCAGTAATAGCTAGGAAGTTGCGGAAGTACTGGATCCTGGAGTTCCTAGACGAACCTCTCGGCGGATCCTTCTTTCTCTCGGATTACTTAAGGAGGTTTAACGCATGAAGGAGATCTTAATTTCAGCTGGAAAGGATAAGAGCTTCAGCCTACCTATATCTCCTAAGAGCGAGGCTCAGCTCGACCTCTTAATAGCTTTGTTAAAAGATATGCTTCCAGAGGGCTTTAAGTTAAGGGTTAAGGAAGGTAAAACCAAGATCTTATCGGATAAAAATCATGGAGTAACATGGAGCAATCAAGATCGATCAAGGATCCTATGCCCTAAACACGGCATCTATGGAACTCCTAAGATCAAGGAGGTAAAGGGAAGGAAGTACCTGTACGTTCATCACTGGCTTAGGAAGAGAGCCGTTGATTGTTATCTAAGGCCTTTAGAGGAGGATGAAAGATGAAGCTCGACTACATGGTCCTCGTTTATTTAGTAGATGCAGAGAAGCTCTTACTAAAGGCCTCTCTAGACGTTGAAGATCCAGAAATTAAACGAGAATTGCATGAGCTAGCAGATCGTATTGGAAAGATAATAAAGAGGTTACACGGGATCCTTTATGAACGAGTACCATAGCAGGAAGTTTGAAGAAAAGGTGCTGTACGTTTTATCTAGGAACGTAGGAAGGACGGTAGAGGTTAAGCTAGATCACGACGTCATCTATGCTAAATTAGATGGATACGGGTACGATGGAATAAACCCTTTAACCCTAGTTCTACAAACGGAGAACAACGGCAAAATGATAATTAACTACTCCAAGGTAGTATGGATTAGGTTCGGTAGACAATAACAATATTCTATATTATGGATGGTAACATGAACGTTGGTTACCAAGATGGTAACTCTTCGATTACCACCCTAGTCGATAGCATAAAGTTCGTTCATGATCATTTAGGCTTAAGCTATAGATATTTAGCGAGACTCTTGAACGTATCGCACGTCACCGTTATAAAATGGGTTAAGGGAAAATGTAGGCCGAGCAGAAAGAAGGCAAAGGAGATACAGATGATGGTAAACGATATAGTGGAAGGGAATTCCTACGCAATTAGCTTAAGCTATTTCAGCCCTTACCATATGGGCCCTCCAGATAATCAATTCAGCTTTAAGCAACACGATCCTCCAATAGTTAAAAAGGCCTTAGGAATGCTGATACATTATGCCGATATACTTCACATAAACAATAAAGTGTTGCTGGATACAGCTGGACTTTTCATAAGGAAGTACTTGAAGGAGAAGAAGGTTAAGAGAAAGGAGGTGCCGATGTTCTCCTTAGCGGCGCTGAAAGTAGCTATGTTAAAGCACAGATACACATGGAATGTTAAGTACCTGATCGAGGACAGAGAGCTCTACAACAAATTTTTTGCCGAACTAGCTCTGAAGTATTTAGCCGAATGAATTAATTTACCGTTAAAAGTCCTTTTAATTCTTCTATAGCTTTCCCAGCGATATCTGTTAGAAGTGAAAGATATTTTTCTACTTCTTTTACCATACCTTCATGAAAGATGTTATTACGTAGCTCGTATATCTTCTCAAAATCACCTTTAAAGCCTAAGTCATTAAATGTTCTTCCCATGAGCTTCTTGTGTTTTCTTCTCGCTTCTCCGTATTTGTAAGCTCTCCATGCCTCCATCATAGTCCACAGATAGATGAAACGATCGACAGGATCTGATTCCAACAACGCTCTATTGTACCATTCGATTACCCGTTTCACTTTCTCACTAAGTTCTACTTCTTTGGCGGTTTTAACCATTTCA
>CALBHZ010000199.1 GCA_937892815.1 uncultured archaeon
CCACTCCCAGGCAGGCGAACTTATTTTTAATCACCGGGTATGTTTCAGTAAAGACGCTGAAGGCTATAATAAGAACTTATGAACAGATGCCCGAGCCGAAGTTTACAGTAGGATTCGGCTCCTGCCCCATAAACGGAGGTATGTACTGGGATTCCTACAACACAATAAAACATCTGGATAAATATATCCCGGTAGACGGCTGGATTGCAGGATGCATGCCCAGGCCGGAAGCCATTTTTGTTGCTGTGACCCATTTATGGACCCTGATTGATAAGGATAAGGCAGATGGTTATAAAAGATACAGGAAAAATTACAAATATTACCGGGCGAACCAGGAAAAACTCTTTGGAAAACTCCAGTGGCCTCCGCTATTTCCCATAACCGGGGAGCAGAAATCAGAATGACAGATAAAAAGTTAAAAGACGAAATAGAAGCGACATTTAAAGATATTAACGTAAGTATTTTTAAAGAAAACAGGATATCTGTACGTAGATCCTCAAGGCTTTCTTAGGGATATTAGTAAAGGTTCAGTTACCTTAAGGAAAAACCCAGGTCTAATTAACCTCTTACATAGTACAAACACGATAAAGGTAGATCTCGAAGAGCTATACGCAATAACTTCTTCAAGAAGTCTTTTTAATTCAATACGCTATTTACACGATTTAGGGGTTAATGAGGTAATTCTAAGCTTAGGAAGTAAAGGCGTTATTCTTTCTTGTAAAGATGGGATCTTCTTAATTGAAAGCAGGCATAAAGGGGAAAAGGGGGATTTAGTAGGGCTTGGAGATCTCTTAGGTGCCGGATATGTATTCGGAAGGATTAAGAAGGATCCCATTTACGGTTTAGTTCTCGGATATGCCTCTGTATTAAGCGGAATAAGAGGTTGGGCTTTAGAGAAAATACCCACTAGGGAGGAAGTACTTGAAAAGGCTGAAAAATTAGCTAACGAAGTTAAGGAAATAGGGGAGGAAGAACTAAAACGCCTTCGCTAAAACCACTACTCTTTTAGCTCCTTCTCCACACCAAACACAAGGGCCCCATGGTTCTACGGGTTCGTCTATCCTCCTTCCTCTTACTTCGTACCCTCTAGTTTCGGCTTTTATTCCATCGGCACATTCCTTTTTACCGCAGAAGTTAGCTAATATTATCTTACCTTTTCCAGCTTCTTCTAATAGCTCCTCTCTAGAGTTAACCTTCACCAGCCTTTCCTTTAACGTATTCCATGACCGTCCCCTCAAAACCCTTATCATATCGCTCTTTAAATACCCTAAATACTCCACTAACTCACCATCTTTCTTTTTTTCCCTCTTCCTTAAGTCCCTTCTAAAAACTGTGACCGTTCCTTCGCTCACCTCTCTTGAGCCTATTTCTATCCTAACCGGTACGCCCAACATCTCCCATTTATAGAACTTCTCCCCGGGCGTTTCTTCTCCATCATCGAGCTTTACGGAGTATCCCGCGTTCCTCACGATCTCCTCTATTCTCCTAGCCTTCTTAATAACCTCTTTTTCCTTACCTTTGTACAGGATGGGCACTATCACTATATCGTATATCGCCATTCCGAAGGGCAAAACTAAACCGTAATCATCACCATGGGTTATTATAATCGCCGCCAACGTTCTCGATATTCCTATTCCGAAGCACGTAGTGTACGGATATCTATTTACTCCTCTTTCATCCATAAACATTACCTCAAACGGTTTAGAGAATTTCTGTCCTAAGTAATGGGTTGTAGCAATTTGCAAAACCTCGCCATTGGGCATTAAAGCATCGTAGGCAAAGCTTCTTTCTGCTCCTGGAAATCTATCGAACTCCTCTCTCTCCACCACTATAAAGGCTAGTCCTAATTCATCATATACCTTTTTCGCTATCTCTAAATCCTCCTTAATCTGGGCCTCGGCTTCCTCCGACGTCGCAAAAGCATCGTGCGTCTCAATCCATAGGAACTCCCTACCTCTCAATAAAGGCCTAGTAGCCTTAGTTTCATGTCTGTAAACGGCAACGGATTGGAAAAGCTTCATAGGTAAATCCTTATAGCTCTTTATCCACAAAGACATCATGGGATAAATCGCCGTCTCCGATGTAGGTCTTAAAACTAATTTTTCCTCTAGCACGTCTCCTCCTGCCCTTTCTATTATGAAGACCTGGTTTTCAAAACCCTTTACATGTTCAGCTTCCTTTCTCAAATTGGACATCGGAATTACTAGGGGGAGCAACATTTGCTTATGTCCTCTCTTCTTTAACTCATCTTCAAATAGATCGTATATCTTCTTAACTATAATCATAGCGTTTGGCCTGTATACTACGAAACCCTTTACGCCATATCTGATATCTATTAGCTCGGCCTTAGAGAGCACTTCGTCGTACCACTTGCTAAATTCCCTTACTTTATTTGGAAGAGGCGCTTTCTCCATTACTTCGAAACTTAAGGGAAATGGCAGTTAAACCTTTCTTTAGCAATTAGTTAAGTTTTTATTGTTCTCATCCGTTTTAATCTAAAGCGTGATCGAAGAAGCGATCGAGGCTTTTCTACAACCTCTATCAGTATATGCTCCTCTATTTGTGTTTGTCGTTAGCTTTATTGGAAGCTTAATAGTCTTCATTCCAATACCGTACTTTCCACTATTATCCGTTCTTGCCTTAACGTACGAGCCTATCTCCCTAATAACCTCAGCTTCGATAGGCTCTAGCCTTGCAAAGCTCATAATATTCATGGTAAGCTTTTGGGGAGGGAAAAAGATAGGAGAAAAGAGAAGAGATAAAATGAAGCCTCTCTTTGAAATCGTTAAGAAGTACGGATGGATTGCAGCATTTCTAGCAGCGGCAACACCAATTCCAGATGACATGATTTATATTCCTCTGGGAGTTCTAAGGTATAACCCCTATTACTTCTTCATATCTACCTTTCTAGGCAAGGTAATTATCAACGCGTTGATAATACTCGGCACTAAGTGGACTCTACCTATCGTATTCTACTTTATAGAATCATCCCCTTCCTCTCTCCGGCTTCCCATAACGATATCACTAATTGTAGTAACGATACTGATAATATACATTATTGTGACCTTAGATTGGAATAAGGTATTCGAGAGATTTGGCCTTAGGATCGTTTAAAGGTAAACCTCGCCGTTATTACGTAAGCTGTATGTCCTATCATTTGAGTTGACGGCCTTGTTTTCCCAAGTCTAGCTTCTATCCTCCTGTACATAAGTTCGAAGCATTCTATATTTGTAAAGCCTTCCTCTTCGAGCTTATTTGTAAGCCTTTCAGCTTGATTCATTGTAGGGGTAACGGCTGCAAAGGTTCCAGATGGCTTCAGTACGTTAGCTACCTTTCCTACAATATCCCATGGATCCCCTATGTCTACCATAGCAGCATCATATCCGCTTCCCTTTATCGCCTTTTTTGCATCGTCGTTAATCATCTCAATATAGGGGAGAAGTCCCGTCCTCTCCAAATTTCTCCTAGCCATTAAGTAGAAATCCTTCCTTACCTCGTAAGTAACCACTTTTCCATTAGGAGCTACTGCCCTTGCTAATAAGGCCGTCATAGCGCCGCTTCCCGTCCCTATCTCAAGAACCTTGCTTCCATTACCTATATCCAATCTAATTAAAATTAAGCCTGCGTCCTTAGGATATACTATTTGAGTTCTTCTCTCAAATTTCATTATCATATCCTCTAGAGTAGGTCTTAAGATAAATAATCTCTTGCCCTTCTGAGTTGTTATCGCTTCTCCCCATTCCCTTCCTATAAGGCCCTTAAGGTCGAGCTTGCCTAAATGTGTATGTAATTCTCTTTCCTCTATTTTAACTAACCAACTTTTTTTCCTTTCAGGATAGAAAAGCAATACCATATCTCCAAGCTTTAAAGTCATCACGTTATGACTTAGCTCAGTTTTAATAAAATTATCGTTTAAGAAATTCTATGCCATCCTTCAAATTCGCTGAATTCCAAATCCACAGTATAACGTTACTACTAAAACCTTTATATACTATTATATTATACGCCCAGTAGCTGAAGGAGGAGGTTAATGAGTAAGGATAGAAAGGAGAAGAGGAAGCTCCCCCGTTCCTACTTCAACCCTAAGCCCGTAAAGGTTGGCGAGGAACTCGATGTCACGATAAGCGATAAAAGCAAAAGGGGGGATGGAATAGTTAGGATAGGAGGATACGTGGTGTTCGTACCTAATACTGAGCCGGGAGATCAGGTGAGGATAAAGATTTCTAAGATAAGACCCGGTTACGCCGTAGCGGAAAAGATCTCTTAAAGAGAATTTCAAAAAAATTTTTAGGGATCCTCAAAGTCTTTTTTCTTTATGCGAGATCCAATCGATGAAGCTTTTGAAAAAATTAGAAACATGGAAATTAGAGGAGCTGGCAGAATAGCTAGAGCGGCTGTGGAAGCCCTTAAAAAGAAAGCGCTAACTATAGAAACGGCCAGCTCTAAAACCTTTTACCAACTACTCTACGAGGCCGGTTCTAGGCTAAAGAAGGCAAGACCTACGGCCGTTTCGTTGCCAAACGCAGTCAACTTTCTATTAGCCGGGATATATAGAGGATTAGAAAAAGGCTTAACCGTAGAAGAGCTAAGGGATTTAACCGTTAAAAAAGCCGATGAATTTATCGGTAGGAGCTTAGAGGCGATAAAGAGGATAGGAGAGATAGGCTCGAGGAGAATTATGGATGGAGATAGACTGTTAACGCACTGCAATAGCGAGGCCGCTATTAGGATTATACTAGAGGCGTTTAAACAGGGAAAGGAAATATCAGTTTATGTTACCGAAACGAGACCTAGATATCAAGGAAGGCTTACGGCCGCGTATCTCGCTAAACATGGCGTAGATGTAACGTTAATCCCGGATTCAGCTGCAAGGCTTTATATGAGGAAGATAGATAGAGTAATAGTTGGAGCGGATGCGGTAGCCGCGAATGGAGCGGTTGTAAATAAGATAGGCACAGCTCAACTAGCGTTAATAGCTAAGGAAGCTAGAACTAGGTTCTTCGTAGCAGCGGAGACCTATAAAATTAGTCCAAGCACATTCCTAGGAGAGCTTGTCGAGATTGAAGAGAGAGCGCCAACTGAAGTAGTTTCCGAAAAATGGATGAAGGAAAACCCTAGAGTAAAAGTTAAGAATCCAGCGTTTGACGTTACCCCTCCCGAATATATAGATATCATTATCACGGAAATGGGAATTTACCCTCCTCAGGGAATAATACTATTAATAAAGGAATTGTACCCTGAGGCTATCGCTGTATAATTTTATTCGCTTGTACATATAGGGTTATCGAATTCTAAGCTTCTATTTAGAGCTACTTCGGCTATGGTTCCAGCAAAGTTCACTACCTGAGCTAGGCTCAATATGAACGTTCTTAAAGCAAAGGCTATCGTAGCGGCGTCCGGATCCTTCGCCTCCTTTCTAAGATATTCTTGCGGAATTAAAAAGCTTCTTTCATAAAGCTCTTGTTCAAGTT
This sequence comes from uncultured archaeon, assembly GCA_937892815.1. Classification (GTDB taxonomy): domain Archaea; phylum Thermoproteota; class Nitrososphaeria; order Conexivisphaerales; family CALBHZ01; genus CALBHZ01. The sequence goes on from CALBHZ010000199.1 coordinate 5,472, forward strand.
TATCGGCCATATCTATTACCCTATTTGCTAATATCGTATCTTTATTTAACAGAGAATTGAAGGAATTCCTATAAACCTCAAGTACCCTTTGTAGATCCCTTTCGATTAATTCTAAATGTTCCTCCTTCGGTCTTTTACCTCTTTCAATTAATATCTTAGCTTGTTTAGCCATGTTCTCGGCATAATCTCCTATTTTCTCAATTAGCTTGGTAATAAGCCTATTGCCGGCTATGTTCATTACATTCTCCAGCCCAATTTTCTTAGCTACATCCATTCTCCTCGTTGCATACAAAAGCTGTCTTACGGCCATCCAGTATATCTTATCCATCTCCTCCTCCGCCATTAACACCTCGTTTACGATATCCATGTTCCTCTTGACCAAGGCCTTGTAGCTCGATTCAAGCATATAGGAGGTTATGGTATGCAATCTCCTCAATAACCCGTCTATCGGGAACTTAGTAGGATCAACAAAGCTCTGAACCGCTATGTAGTTGGAGGTTTGCTCAACTATTCCAAATCCGTTTAAGGTCGAAATCGCCTTCTTAACCTCTTCAATTTGTTTAGCCGTTAAACCCGACTTAGACGTTATTATGATGCTATCCGCTCCTACAATGTATAAGGCTACAATGATCCTCCTTAACAACCCTGGCTCATCACAACGATCGACGTTAATAACCCTCCTAGCCGGCTTCTCCTCTCTACTTATACCCGGTTGGATCTTTAAAGACCCATCATCTAACCTTATAACCGAAACTACGTCTCCCGGCTTTATACCAACTTCCTTTACCCAGTCCTTAGGAAGGGATACCGAGAACGTCGAATAACCTACCATCTGAACTTTTCTTACTTCTATATTTGACATATAGATCGATTATCTTCCTCTTATTGTTTATATAAATATTTTTCTATATAAATTTAAACTCGTTCTTTATAAATCCTATATTTTCTATTTCTATTTTGACCTCGTCTCCATCTTTTATTAATTTAGGCTCAGGTTTTGCAAAAATACCAACTCCTGCGGGAGTCCCGGTTGAAATGATATCTCCAGGCTCCAAGGTCATTATCTTGCTGAGCTCTTCTATTATACGTGGAACGTTAAATACCATATTTTTAGTGGTTCCGTTTTGTCTAAGCTCGTCATTAAGCCAAGTTCTTATCCTAAGATCATCTACGTTCGGTACCTCGTCCTTAGTAACGATCCACGGTCCTAACGGGGCGAATCCATCTAGACTTTTTCCTCTGGTCCACTGTTTATCGCCGAACTGTATGTCCCTAGCCGATACATCGTTCATTACAGTATATCCGAGTACGTAATTTTGAGCTTCTTCAGCTGGTATGTTCTTTCCTCTTTTACCTATAACTATAGCTAGCTCTCCTTCATAGTCTAACTGTCGGATGAAGTTTGGAACGTAAATGGTATCGTAAGGGCCCGTTAAAGCCGTTCTCGGCTTCATGAATATTATTAACCTATTAGGAGGCTCCCTTCCTTGCTCTCTCGCATGATCGATATAATTAAGCCCTAAGCATACGATTTTACCTGGAAATTTAACGGGATTTTTAATGATAACTTCATCTAGGGGTATTTCCTTACCTCCTACTCCTTCAATAGACAGTATCCTCTCGATATCTTCGTCTTTAACAAATGGGTACTCTAGATAGGAAGGAAGGCCAAGTTCTCTAAAGGGAATTATCCTATCCCCGACTACAAATCCCAGATCTTCTATTCCTTTATGTTCAAATCTTGCAATTTTCATATTTAAGGAGTTAGAGCCTCTGAGCATTTTAAATTTTTATGATACGAGCCAGCTAAACGAGCATATCTATATACGGATAATTAGATTTTTAATTCTTCTATGGATATGTTTTTATTTTTCCTCTTTCCTTGCTAAGGTGACCTTAATGTTAACGAAGGACGACGTCTTAAACGCGATAAAGAGGGTCGATTATCCAAAGCTTAACCGGGACCTAGTCACCTTAGGTTTTGTAAAAGACGTAAGAGTTAGCGACGGAGAGGTAGAAATACTGCTCACATTACCTCTTCCTAACTGTGATTTAAAGAGGAGTATTGTCGATCGGGTAAAATCGGAGATTTCGAATCTTGAAGAGGTTAAAGCGGTAAGGATTAACGCTTTATCGGGGATTTTAGAAGCTCCTCTAGTAAGATCTCAGGGAGTTAGGAGAGTTAAAAACATTATAGCTGTAGGAAGCGGCAAGGGAGGAGTTGGAAAATCGACGGTTTCCGTTCAACTAGCCTTGGCTTTAAGGAAGTTTGGGGCTAAGGTAGGAGTTCTAGACGCTGATATATACGGAGCCAGCATTCCGTTAATGCTAGGAGCTACGGAAGAGCCGACGGTTAGAGATAACGTAATAGAGCCTGTAGAGGTTCAAGGAGTAAAGATCATCTCGATAGGCTTTTTCGTTCCTAAGGATACGGCGGTTATATGGAGAGGTCCTCTAGTAGCAAAGGCGGTTAAAGACTTTTTAAATTCGGTAGATTGGGGAGAACTGGATTATTTAATCGTAGATCTCCCTCCCGGTACTGGAGATGCTCCGCTAACCTTAGCTCAAACCGTATCCCTAACGGGGGTTGTCATAGTAAGTACTCCTCAAAAAGCAGCTCTCGAGGTAGCTATTAAAGCCTATCATATGTTCAAGAAGATAAATATTCCAATACTCGGTTTCATCGAAAATATGAGCTATCTCAAGTGCCCAAGTTGTGGGTATAAAGTAGATATGTTCGGATCTGGAAACGTCAAGCAGGTAGCTAAAGAACTCGGAGCGCCTTTCCTAGGGGAGCTGCCAATAGACCCTAAGCTTCCTTCACTGGAGGATAGAGGGCTTCCAGCTATGGATCTTTCGGATATAGGAGAGGAATTTTTAAAAATTGCTGAAAACTTGGCCTTAGAAGTTAGCGTAGTCGATATTAAATCGAGAAGTAAAAGAGAAGTAAGCTATACGGAGATAATAAGAATAGGGACCGAAAGGAGCGAAAAAGCAGCAGAAATACTAAGGGCTGTCACAGGAGGAGCTAAAGTAGCTCTTCACTTAAAACCTCTAAAATTGCGAAGAGAGGGAAAGTACGAACCCGTAGGCGAGGAAAACCTATATTCTACATTGAAGAGAAAAGAGGGTTTCGTTAACGTAGTTATCTGCGATTCTGAAGGAAATGTTAAAGCTATCTCCCGACCGATCGACGAAAAGGAAGTTGATAAGTATTTAAGCGAACTGGAGAAACGAGGATTGAAAAGATATGAGGGAGAGCTTCATTACCCAGAGTAATTAAGCTTGAGCCTCCGGAGCGGCCTCCTCCTTAATGACCTTCAATTGACTCTTATACATCTCAATTAGCTCTCTAACGGTAGTAGCGTCCTCCGGCCTCTTGTCGCTTCTGATTCTTCCAGTGAATTTAGGGAACCTTAGAGCTAAACCGCTTCCCGGTTTTACACTTCCAAAGCCAGCCGTATGTATAGGACTTAAAGTTATTTCAGAGGCTATAACCTCAATCACTACCTCAGGCACGAACCATACATCTGCCTCCATTTTAGAATCTACTCTAGGATGCTTGTGATCTATCTTGAGAGGTTGCAACATTTCCGTAAATTTTGCTAAATCTTCATCCGTGAAACCTGTTCCTACTTTACAAGTAGTTCTAAACATATCCGCCTCATCGTCGTAGGCTGCGACCAGATAGGCTCCGTACTTTCCGGCTCTCCTCCCTCTACCGTGGAAGGCTCCAACTATAACGAGATCTAAGGTATCCGTAAGCTCGCTTCTATACTCTCTCTTAAGCTTTATCCATAAAAACTCCCTTGCACCAGCTCTGTAAATGCTTCTGGGGTCTTTAACTACCAAACCTTCGCACCCATCTTGAATAGCCTGTTCCATAAAGGCCTCTATCTCTCTTGGATCCGACGTGAACAGTACTTTTGATAATTGTATTCTTTCATTAGTCACCACTATTTCATTTAGTATTTTCCTTCTTTCTTGATAAGGTCTGGTGGTGTAGTCTACGCCATCAGCGTAGAGGATATCGAAGAAGAAAATGCTAACTGGATATTGTTCCATGGCTTTTTCTATGCCGTATTTCCTTCTCCTATGCATTAACTCTTGGAAAGGCAGAAAATCTCCCGTATCGATATCGACGGCTACGATCTCCCCTTCTAAAATAGCAGTCTTAGCCTTAACATTCTTTTGAACTAATTCTATAACATCTGGGTAATGATTAGTTATGTTCTCGAGCCTCCTTGAGAATAGGGTAACATCATCCCCATCCTTATGTACTTGTACTCTTTCTCCATCGTACTTATATTCGGCAGCACAAAGTCCTCCTATCTTAGCCACTATTTCATCTGGCGTCGTTAACCTCTCAGCTAACATGGGTCTTATCGGCTTTCCTACTTGTATCTTAAACTCCTTTATAGCCTTTAACCCTCCTTCTGCTACAGCTTTAGCTACGGCGCCTAAGTCGCTAGATATATTGTAAGCCCTCTCCAACTCAGGCCTATTATCCTTAGAACCCGTAAAAGCTAACGCCAAGGCATCTAATACGGTATAGTCCGCGATTCCTAGTCTAAGCTTCCCTACTACAATTCTGATGATATGCTTTGCCTCAATCGGTTCTGCATCGTTAAGTAAACCTGTTAATAATCTAAGCTTTAAATCTTGGGATTTTTCACCTATCGCTTTAGCCATTTTATCTAAAGTATCGTAAACTCTCTTTATTGTTAAAGGCTGCTTGAAGAACGTAACTTGCTTTTTGCTTCTTAACGCTTTCTCAGCTGTGAGGCCTAAATCTCCTAACTCCCTAAGGTACGATTCCACTTTCTGCATAGTTAACCCGCTTGCCATCGATATAGCTCTAAGCGCTAACCTCTCCCCTACTCCTATTTCTACACCTAGGTAATCTGGGTACAGCTTTCCTTGAGTAAGGTAAACTACTTTATCGATTATCTCCTTAGGCACTTTTAAGAATAAAGCAACTAAGATATCGGTTAACTCTAGCCTCTTGGTAGTGGCTTCCATTTTTTCATAAGCTTCAGCAAGTAAAGAGAAAGGAGCGTCAGCGGTCATCAGAAACTTAAATTCCCCCTACCTCTTTTAAAGCTTCCGATAACTTCTCTTGAATCTCCTAAACTGTCTCTAGGAATACATCTAAACTTCTTACCATATCCTTTCCAATCACAAAGACATCCACACCTTTCTCAACCCAGTTCCTAACTTCCTCTAACTTCTTTATCCCTCTAACTCCTACTTTTATCCCTAACTCCTTAGCTTTATTTACGATCTCTGCGCTTAACGTCTCTCTATGTAAAATAATAACGTATGGCTTAACCTCCTTAACCATCGTAATCGCATCAGGAGAATCGATATCTAGATATGGCAAAAGCTTCCCTTTCTCACATCCTCTTATAAATGCCTTTAAATCTTCAGTAGATTTAAAATGAGAAGCTATCATTCCATCTGCTCCTCCCTCGGCTACTATTTCACACTCTAGATCTATATCGCTTAAAAAGCCCATATTCGCTATTATAAATGCATCAGGCCATTCCTCTCTCAATAACGAGACACATATTATCCCTTCAGACTTTATTAAAAGTGTACTAGCTTCTAAAGCCACTTTCGGTTTTCTTTTAATAGCCCTAACCAACTCCTTAGCATCTTCTACATCCTTGAAATTCAAGCTTAGCTGAACGTGTGGAAATGATATCCTCCTTATCACGTAATGAGATTCCACCTCATAGTAAAAATACTTGCCTTTCTTATCGAAAAAGGGTTTTTATAATTTTATTAAAAAGCTAAGGTTTATATTTGTAAATTTATTATACTACTACTGAGCTAAAAAATGTACCTTGGAGAACCGGAGCTGCAAGCAAAGAGGAGAACGTTGGCTGTCCTCATGGATGAGAGCAGGAAGGTAGTGGATGCCATAAGGAACTTATCTCTTTACTTTACTTCATTAATTAATGGAAAAAACGATGAAGCCGAGGTTCATCAACAGGCGGTTTCTTCGGCTCTACTTGAAGTACAGGGCTTTAGAAGGGCCTTAACTCGTCAACTAGCCGAAATGGGAGGGATGTTACTAAATAGAGAAGATCTGCTTAGAACGGCGTATGCACTTGAAGAGCTAAGTAGCTATATTGAAAGCGTAGCGTTCAGATTAGGACAAATAAACCTTAAGACATTAAAGGAAGCTGAAATGGTACCGGATATGGATGCTTTATTAGGAATGTTAATCGACTCAATAGGTAAGACTAATGAAACTATTAGAGCTTTACAGATAAACCCGGTAAAAGTCCCCGATCTAGTATCAGCCGTGGAGAAAATAGAACGGGACTTCGACCTAAAGTACAGGAAATCTATCGTGAAGGCCATAAAGAAAATCGACAACTTCAAAGACCTAATATTAATTAAGGACGTTCTTGAAAGGTTGGAGATAGTCTCGGATTTGTCGCTTAAGGTAGCCGATACCGTGTTAATCATATCTATAGGATTCTAAAATCATGAGAATCAAAGGAGAGCTCATAGAAAATAGGATTATCGTTTGGGATATAGAGGATTCCAGAAAACTATACTCCTCCGGATTCTACGGAAAGCCGCTTGGAATTCCTAAACCTAAAGACTTCAACTTCTCGGCTCCTTTAATCTTAGATCTAGTGGAAGGTTATTACTTATTCGAAAAAGGTATACTTGAAATTTATAAGTCCGGCAAGAAGGTGAACGCTAAGGAGCTGAGGAAGCTCTGTAGAAGGGAGTACGTAGACTTTGACCTAAAGTACAGGGTGTACAAAGTTCTTAGGGATTCGGGGCTGATCGTTACTCCTGGGATAAAGTTCGGTAGCGATTTTGCCGTATATAAGAAAGGACCTGGACTGGAACACGCTCCTTTCTTAATCCAGGTCTTTAAACCAACGGACAATATAACAGCTACTCAGGTAGTGTTAGCAGGCAGATTAGCCACTACCGTTAGAAAGCACATTATTTTAGCTATTGCTAGCAGGAATAGAGTACACTTCCTAGGGCTAGAATGGTGGAAGCCTTAAGTAAGGTTTAAGAAAAACTCCTCCCACTTCTCAATGTATGATATTTAAAGCGAACGTGATCGATATCCTTTCTGGAAGAAGATCCGTTATAGTTAACAGACAAGATGCTGAAGCTCTCGGCCTTTTCCTAAACGATAGAGTAGTGTTATCCTATAAGAGGAATAGAATGACTTGCATTGTCGAGCTTAGCGATAGCTTAGTTGGAAAGGGAAGCATAGGTATCTGTAAGGATTTAGCTGAGAAACTCGAAATTAAAAGCGGAGATAAAGTAGAGGTAGGCTTAGCGCCCACTCCTGAAAGTGTAAGCTATATCAGGAAGAAGGTAAGAGGCGCCAAGCTCTCTGCGGAAGAAATAAAATCCATAGTAAAAGACGTGGTCGCTTCGAACTTGAGCGACCTCGAAATTGCGAGCTTTCTCTTCGCCGAATACTATCATGGAATGGATATGGACGAAGTAGAGGCACTTACTAGAGCAATGGTAGAAACGGGAGACGTAATGGAGCTACATGGAAGGGTCGTAGATAAGCACTCAATAGGAGGGGTGCCAGGGAACAAAATAAGCCTCTTAATAGTCCCAATTATTGCAAGTACAGAACTATATATACCTAAAACTAGCAGTAAAGCCATCACGAGCCCTTCAGGAACTGCCGACACGATGGGAGTTCTCGCTGATGTCAAATTCACCTTAGAAGAGGTAAAGGAAATAGTTCAAAAAGCTCATGGATGCATTGTTTGGGGAGGATCGCTTAATATCGCTCCTGCCGACGACTTATTTATTAGGGTAGAATATCCGTTAAAAATAGATCCTGAGAGTCAAATGTTAGCAAGTATAATGGCGAAGAAGGCAGCCGTAGGCGCCCAACACGTCGTGTTAGACATTCCTATAGGTAGGGGGACTAAAGCTCCTACTATGAAGGATGGTGAAAGACTAGCTCAAAAGTTTATCGAGCTTGGAAATAGGTTAGGGATCGACGTTAAAGTAGGGATAACTTATGGAGGACAGCCGGTAGGAAGAGCCGTAGGCCCAGCTCTCGAAGCTAAAGAGGCTTTAGAAGCTTTAATTAACCCAGGAAAAGCGAGTATGAGCTTAATTGAGAAATCTATATCCCTTGCAGGCCTTTTGCTCGAGGCTTCTGGAGTGGCTTTTAAAGGAGAAGGCAGGGAGTTAGCTAAGGAAATACTATTCTCAGGTAGGGCATTAAAGAAATTCAGGGAAATAGTAGGTCTACAAGGAGGAAATCCCAATGTAAAGCCCGAGGACATACCCATAGGAGAATACAGATATGAGATAAGAGCCCCAGTAGAGGGGTATGTAACTTTAGTAGATAATTCGGCAATTGCTGAAATCGCGAGAACAGCAGGGGCACCTATCGAGAAGGGAGCAGGCGTTCTCCTATACGCGAAACAGGGACATAGGGTTAAAAAGGGCGATATCCTTATGGAGATATTCGCTGAACATTCATCTAGACTATCACAAGCCGTTAAAATAGCGGAAAGGAGGAATCCAATAGTAGTTGAAGGAATGCTTTTGAAATCTTTACCAGAATATTAATTCAAATTATCCTCAACTTAATATAACACTTTGTCCTTATATATTATGAGGGGCATTAAAGAAATTGTCTAGAATACGTAGCGTATGTTCAGGAAGGATGCCCGTATTTGCCGAACTTCCACAAGCTCAGGTAGAGCTAGGCAAAGCTTGTGAAGAAGGGGGAGCGGATGCTTTAATAGCTCCTATTTTAAGCGAGTTTACAGCTAACCTAGACTTCGAAATAAGTATGATTAAGGACTTAGTATCTAGCGTAAGTATACCCATTGGGCTTTACGTAGGCGTTCCATTTAAGGAAGTTGAATGGGAAGCTATCTTAAGCACGGGAATTGATTTTATTGCCTCCTTTCCAAATCGCTTACCTCCATTTGCAGCCTTTGATAATAGGATAGATAAGGTAATTTACGTTCCAAGCGGTCTATCTATCGAAGTATATCGTACTTTGTCCTCGGTTGAAGGGGTTATCTGTCTAGTCTACGTACCAAATTCTCAGCTTAAAGCCGATAAGCCCTTTAACATGTTAGATGTATTAAATTTAAACATCATTAGTAAATATTCGTTTAAGCCCGTACTTTTCAAGGTAGCTTACGACGTTAGGGTAGAGGACCTACCTCTACTCGTAAAATGGGGATGCAGCGGGCTATTATTGGATCCCTCTGGAACAGGTTCGGATCCTTCTCATTATAAGAGATTTATAGAGGAGTTTAAGAGAGCGATAAAGAGTAGAGAAGGTCCGCCATACCTACCTTCATGGGGATAGGCTTGAAAGCTATACTACTTACTG
>CALBHZ010000200.1 GCA_937892815.1 uncultured archaeon
AGCGTGGAAGGCTAAAATAGAGAAGATGAGGAATATAATTAAGGCGTTCCTATGCAACCCTCACCTTTTACATACCATACATGTATTTAAAGGATTGGAACGACCGTTTCTCCAAGTTCCTTATTTCTACCAATCGTATACTCTATAGCGATGACGATCGGAAGAATGGGCAAGATACTGGCCGCTTCGGTTGCCTTTATCCTAGCGCTTACCTTAATTTCCAATGTGGCTCCCACGGCTCTAGCGTTTAACCAAAACGACAGGAGTCCTTTACCAACCGTATATTCCTTAATCGGTAAGAGCTCAGATGAGATTAAGGCTAAAATTATGGTTAAGATAGCTTCGGACAGTCTAGCTAAAGTTGGTAAGCTTTTAAACGCTTTAGAGAGAGCTGGCGCGAACGTGTCAGACGCGGTAAGGATCTACAATGAAGCTAGATCGCTGTTGGAGGAAGCTAAGAGCCACGCTGAAAACGGGGAGTACGGTGAAGCCATAGATGACAGCTTCCAAGTCATATCAAAGCTTAAGAACGCCGTAAGCTTACTTAAAGACGAAGATTTCGAAGCTTTAGGGAAAATCGTCTTGGAATCGATAGCGGATAGAGAGGAAAGGGTGGCAATGAGAACCCTCTTTATATTAGAGAAGGCAGAAAGTTCGGGTAAGGTAGATCTTGGAAAGTTAGTGGAGATAAAAACCAAGGTAGAGGAAGCTAAGGAGAAAATAGAGGAAGCTAAAGCTTTAATCGAATTTGGAGATTTAAGCGGAGCAAAGGAGAAGGTAAATGAGGCTAGGAGCTTATTAAGGGAAGCTGGGAGGGAGTTCGGAGATCTCGTAAAATCTTGGAAGACCGAGAGGATGATAGGTTACCTCATTCGATTAAACGAAAAGGTAAACGAATTTAAGGAGAGGTTAAACGCCTCTAGCGTAAATCCAAGCGTCAAGGAAAAAATCGATAACTTGCTAAACCGTATTCTCGCCAAAAGCGAACACGCTAAAGAGCTTCTCGAAAGCGGGAGTTGGATAGAGGGAATGCATGAGGCGAAGGATATCCTGAGGATGCTAAAGTCTCTACATAGGCTAGTGGAAGAACATGGCTAAAACTCTAATTTTTGATTTGCGGAATAGTAAGAAGATTTAAAGTGAACTATTGGATACTGTAGTGAAGTATGGAATATTACAAGAAAGTCTGGATGGTTATGTTATTTGGCTGGTTGATGGTATACGCAAACAGAATGGTTTTTTCATCCTGTCTTCCGTTAATAATGGAAGAATTTAACTTATCCCATACATTAGCAGGCCTTCTCTTTACCGCTTACTTCTACCTGTATATGGCTATGCAGTTTCCAGCTGGGCTTTTAGGGGATAAGTTCGGCAGAAAAAGGGTTTTATCGACAGGTACCCTTTTATGGTCCATTATCGCTTTAGTAACTAGCTTAGCTCGTTCTTTTTACGAGCTCTTCTTATACAGGGCTCTTCTCGGGCTTACTCAAGGAACCTATTTCGGAAACGATAGATCTATAGTTGCATCCTGTACTCCGAAAGATAGAAGAGGTTTAGGTCAGGGAGTATCGTTAACCGGAATGGGCATAGGGATGGCTTTGGGAATGATTGTTGGAGGCTACGTAGCTGAAGGGTTCGGTTGGAGAATGGCTATAGCTACTCTAGCCCTACCTTCGTTTATAGCGTTTTTCTTAATTTTAACGATCGTAAAGGAGGTTAAAGGGGAGAGGAGAACGATGAGCATGGAAAAGAGCTATAGAGAGGCTGTGAAGAGCAGAACTTTATGGACTTTATACGTTATTCACGCATTAATAATGTATCCATATTGGGTTATCGGAACGTGGGCTCCAAAGGTTTTCCTTGAGATAGGAGTTAAAGAGTTGGGTATTGCATCTGTTTACTCATCCCTTTTAGGGATCTCAGCGATACCAGGACTTATAATTTTAGGGCGTTTATCCGACTGGTTCGAGAAGGTAGGGATAGGTAGGTTGAGCTTGATAGCTTTAGCCTTCACCCCTCTTACTCTATCTATGTTCCTTACTGGATATGTAATTGAAACTTTAGCTTTTGCAGTCATAGCTCCCGTTCTGATCTTTGTGGATGGGATGTTTATTTGGGGATTGTTCGCAACTCTTTATTCATTTGTTGCAGATATCACGCCTGCTAAGGTCTACGCTTCTATATTTGGGCTTTTAAACGCTATAGGTTTCATAAGCTCCCTCATCGCTCCATCTCTAACTGGCGTAATTAGAGATGTAACTGGATCCTTTGCATGGGGCTTTTACGTAGGAGGGCTTATAGCTTTAGCAGGAACTCTCTTAACTTTAGCTCTCAAGAAAACAATTAAAAAATTAGTTTTCTA
>CALBHZ010000201.1 GCA_937892815.1 uncultured archaeon
TCTTAATCCTCATGATCTTTCTTCGAAAGCCTCCTCTTAAAAAGGTTTACGCGCCAGAGAGCTAGAGCGACCGCTACAGCTAAGAGGGGGATGATTACGTATAGGATCGGTACTTGTGGACTTTCTAGCTCTACTTCGATTCTAGGGGATCTAGCGAGATCCTCCTTTGACGAAAATATCACTTTGCATTCGTTCGTCCCGACCTTTCTAGCTACTATTACCAAGGTAAAGGCCTTGTACTTCTTAACTAACGACGTAATATCCAGCTTAACCCATCCGTAACGAGGAAGGAAGCTCCCCAAAGCTGTAGTGGGAGGTGGAGCGTTTGAGAAGGTAATGGTCTTCTCGCTCCAATCGGCATCGTTCAAGAAGTACAGAGTGAGAATTGGTAGATCTTCCGATATTATGTCCTTAACGAAGAGGCTTAAGTTGGCTTTCCTTACATTTTGGAGATGGGAGAGGTTGAACTTTAAGTAGGCTACGTATACTAGATATTCCCCTAAGCCCGTAGTATTTATCTCGTATCCAACGATTAGCTCCCTTTCACGCCCGAAGTTGCTATTTTTCAAGGTAGAGGTGACGAATAAATTAGATAGATCGGTTATTACGAAGGCGTCGTCCGTAGGGCGTACTACCTCTAGGGAATGTACGCAACATATAGGAAGGAGGAGGAAGAGAAGGGCTACGAGCTTGAAGTTCAAGCCTTCTTCGCCCTTCTCCTAGGCCTTCTAACGGGCCTCTTCTCCTTTTCCTCGACCTTCCTCCTCCTCAAGAAGATGAAGGCTACGAGAGCTACAGCTACCGCTCCTACAACCGCCGCTAAGATGAAGGGATCTATAAAGGGCTGCGCCTCCCCCTTTTTAGGAGGGGCTTCCCCGATCAGCTCAACTACTAACTTAGGCTTATACTTGGGATCTGGATAGTTCCTGCTTACAAATACGACCTGTTCCTCGTTATTTCTAAATAGCCTCTTAAAGGATACGTATATGGTTAATTGGCCTCCCGCGTTCTCCTTAACCCACTTAGTTACGTTCCACGAGTAGGTTTTAGCTATGGGTAAAATCACTATCGATACGGTGTCGTTTGGATCGAAGCCGGGATGGTTATTGAAGTTGACCGTGGATTCGCTCCAGGTGTTGTTTATCCCCTTGAACAGAACTACCTCCCTAGATGCCCCGGTTAACCTAACGTTGTACACGGTAAGCTCGAGCTTAGCCGAGCTCACGTCTCTAGCCGATACGTTATGTAGATCGAACTTAAAGAGAGCGTATGAAATAACGAGCTCTCCCTTTCCGGTTATATTCCAAGCGTACCATACCTTAGTGAAGTTGAAATCTCCTGTGTTTAAGGTCCTTAAGCCTAACCTATCGGTAGGATCGGTTAAGTCCGCAACTATGTAGGCGTCGTCCGTTGGATAAACGGTGACTTCGTAAACCGCATGAGTGAGGATGGGGAGGAGGAATAGACATGGAATTAGAAAAGCTATTAATAGCTTTTTCAAGTCTATTTAGGTATTATAT
>CALBHZ010000202.1 GCA_937892815.1 uncultured archaeon
TTCTATGATCCTATCCCTAAAGATGATGTTTGAATGGCTAGCCAATAGACATAACGATAAGGAGCTCTTAAACGTCTCGAAAACCTTAGAAAGCAAGATCGTAGAGGCTTTGAAGAAGGGAATAAAGACGCCGGATTTAGGAGGGAGCTATAGAACGATTGATATTGGATTACGTTTATACGACCTAATACTAGGGAGTGGTTGAATTGATAGAAGAGGAGTTAATACACTTAAGGGAGCAAAGGAAGGGATTTGTCGAGGAACTAAAGAGGTTAATGGAGAAGAAAAAGAGGATTCTTGAAGAATTAGCGAGTGTAAAAGAAAAGCTAGAGAAAGAGAGAACCGATTATAAACTCCTTAAAAAGAGAGCTTCTGAGTTATTGGAAAGGAAAAGGGGTATAGTAGAGAAAATTAAGGAGATGAAAAGCGATTTAAGGGATACGAAGAAAGCGTTAAAGGAAATAGAGAGGAGTTTATCTGGAGATGAGGAGAAAATACAGCTACAGCTAGAGAAGCTTGAATGGGACCTTCAAACGAAGCCGATGACGAAGAGAAGCGAAGAAAAGCTGCTTGAGAAAATGAGACAAATGGCATATGATCTCGCTCATTGGAAGAAGGCCTATTCCCTAAGGGTTAAGGTGGATAGACTTTCTAAAAGGCTGGATGACAATATAAGTAAGCTATATGAGGTTAAGGCTGAGCTAGACGAAGTATATACGGAGTTAGATTCTAGAAGGGAGAGGATAAATGAGCTACAAGCTGCGAAAAAGCAACTTATTGAGGAGATTAGGGGGATCGAAGAGGATATAAGTGAAATAGAGAAGAGGCTATACGAGACCATCGCGTCTATAAAGGCGATTCAATTAAAGCTGAAAGAACGCTACGAAAAAGAGAGAATAGAGAAGCTTAAGAGCATAAGGGAGGAGATGAAAAGGAAGGCGAAGGATAAACTATCTAAGGGGGAGCCTTTAAGCTGGGAGGAAATACAAGCATTGTATGGAGATGTAGAGGATAGGTAATTTTTATAAATCGAAGAATGTTAAATATTACGAGTAATTGGCCCTCTCTAACCCTAAAGTGCTTATACTGTGCGTAGATAGAGATGATGATATAGGAGTTAAGGCTAAAGCTAAAACGCCGATAGTTGGTAGAGATGCCTGTATAAAAAGCGCTATCGACCTATCCTTAGTAGATCCGGAGGAAGCCGATGCAAACGCCATTTTTGCTTCAGTTAAGCTATTAGACGAGCTTAAGGCTAAGGGCGTACCGTGTGAAGTAGCCATAGTATCCGGGGATCAAAAAGGAGGTTACAGCGCAGATCAAAAGATAAAAGCTCAAGTTCTAAAGTTGAAGGAACGGCTTGGCTTTCAAGAGATAATATTAGTATCCGATGGTATAGAGGACGAAGTCATCATACCTGTATTGCAGTCTATAGCTCCGATTGCTTCTGTACATAGGATAATAATTAAGCATAGTAGGTCTGTAGAAGAGAGCTATGCTATTTTAGCTAAGTACTTTAAAATGTTGATATACGATCCTAGGTACTCTAAGTTCTTCTTGGGAATTCCAGGAATTCTCCTCTTAATTTACGGTGTAGTTTACTTCACACCTTTTTACCACTACGTTAACTACTTCCTAGCCCTAATACTGGGCCTTATGTTCGTGATCAGAGGCTTCGGAATCGATAAAGCCTTTCAGGTAGCGAAGAGGAGGACCGTTTTCTTCTACGTTAGGATGTTCGCCTTCATAGCAAGCATATTAATTATAGTTGTGGCAAGCACGCAAACATATTCCTACATAACCACCCTACCTGAATACGATTTACTAATAACGAGGCCCGATTTAGCAGCTACTCTTATAACCTATTTAGCTGGTGTCTTTATCGAAAACGCTCAACCTATGATATGGATAGCCATCGGGATAAACCTCATCGTAGGAGCGGTGTATCATGCTATAAGGAAAAGCGCTAAATTCCTTAGAGATGTCATCACTCTCTCAACTTTAATGTTATTTTACCTTCCTACCTACGAACTAGCCCAAATCCTCAAAAATCCACATAGGCCAGTTATAACGATCGTATCCTTGCTACTGCTAAGTCTAGCCGCGTTAATCGTCATAGGCTACACCGCTTACTTCGTATACATGAAGAGAAGAAGGAAGAAAGTTGAAGCTACATAGCTTAATACGTAAGCTCGCTAGGATCTTAGGTATTGAAAGGTTTTACGCGTGGATCTTAGAAAGAGAAGTGAGGGAGGGAAACATTCCCGAGCATGTCGCCGTAATAATGGACGGAAATAGGAGGTGGGCATCTGAAAGAGGATTGCCTAAACATGAAGGGTATTATTATGGAGCTAATAAAGTTGAAGAGCTTTTAAAATGGAGCAGAGATCTTGGAATTAAGACCTTAACGCTCTACGCTCTATCATTAGAAAACCTAAGGAGGCCAAAAGAAGAGCTAGAGACCATCTTCAAGGTAATGGAGGAGAAGGCCGATATGCTAATTGATAAGGAAATCCTAAGGGAAGAGGGAATTAGGTTTAAGGTAATTGGCGATACATCCCCACTTCCTAAATCTTTAAGGGAGAAATTGAAAGCTTTGGAAGATAGCACTAAGAACTGCTCCTCTGGCTTTCTAAACCTCGCAATCTCCTATTCTGGAAGACGTGAAATAGTCGAAGCCGTTAAACGAATAGCTGCATTAGTTAAAGAGGGTAAGATGTCTCCAGAAGAAGTAAATGAAAGGGTCGTCGAAGAGAACTTATTTACATCTCACTTAAGAAAATCCGATCCAGACCTCATTATAAGAACGTCTGGAGAATTTAGAATTAGCGGCTTTCTACTTTGGCAATCTGCGTATAGTGAATTCGTATTTATGGACGTTTACTGGCCTGATTTTAGAAAAATAGACTTTCTTAGAGCTATAAGGACCTATCAAAAGAGGGATAGGAGATTTGGGCTTTAAGCTGTTGATAAGGCCTTCCTCAACTCCTCTAAGGAGCTAATCGTCGACTTTTTGCCTTTTAGAAAGTCCTCCAAACACGAATCGTCTATCCTTAGGTATCCATATCTCCTTACTATTTCTTCAGAAGTAATTGGGAACTTCAGCCTCATAAGCCCTTTTTCGATCCTTTCTTCTACCTTAAATGGATCGAACTTTTCTCCTTTTAACAATTTCATAAATCTCAAACAGTCCTCGATCATCGCCAAATTATTGAACATTACGTAACCTTCCTTCACCCTTTCTCCCACTTCAATAAGCTCTCCGTTAGTATACTGATATCTATAACCTCTCGCTTTCCCATGTAGTCTAACGTATATCCGCTCTCTTTTAGATACTTTGGGTTGTGTAAATATATCAAGCGCCTGTAGTATACCTTTGCTATCCATCCATTTCCCTATCTCCTCATCAAACCACGAGCTATGCCTAAATTCGATCGCTATTTCGAACTTTTCTCTTCTTGAAAAGAATTCGAATACATTTCTCCTATTTTCTTCGGTATTATTAAAAGATGGAGGAAGCTGAACCAATATAGCCTTCGCTTTTATAACGTCCGCCCATTCCAATACTTCCCCCCAGAGGTCTAGGTTTTCCTTGGTAGGCTTCAATAAACCGTACTTTTGAGGGGGATCGGGCTTCCAATTGCTCCTCTTCCAAGTCGGGCTGCTAGCTGGATGCGTAATTCCTTGAAACGCTTTAATAGTAAATACGAAATCCTCACCAGCTCTCTCCCTCCACTTTTTCAAAGTTGAAGTCTTGACCTTTCTATAAAAGGTATCTTGGACTTCCATAGAAGTGAAAAGGCTTAAGTATTTTTCCAATCCTAAACCCCCAGTGCCGCAACAACCAACTATTAAGCCCATCTCCTAGCACCTTATGCCTATACTATCCTCTAACTTTATCAACTTAATGTAATGGTAGCCATGGCCTTCCACTCTATCCGTAAACTTTACATTTTCTACATCTACCATATCTACCTTCACAAAACACGCATCTTCAGGAATTTCTCTAACTTTAACGTAGAAATAAAAGCCCTGATCGTCGCTTTCCGTTACTTGAGCGATAGCGCCTATATAGAATTCGTTCTCCTCGATTGAGAGAAACAACGGAATGTTCTGCTCATCGTAGTAATACTTGTATAAGCTAAGCTTAACTAAGCTTGGAAGGTTTTCAACTTCAATAGGTTCTAAGTACGATACAAGCTCCCTTCTCTCTGCTTTCTCCAGTACTTTAGGCATTTTATTTAAGTGAATGATGGGAATGTAGATCGCCTTTTCCTCTCCTACTTTATTTAAGAACTCTACCCTTTCTCCTCTAGAGTCGACTCTATATAATATATAGTGGGAAATTCTCTTAGATTTACAAGAAAAGAAAATGGAATAATCGGATACTTTATCTCCGAAAGCTATGAACAGATACGCGTCTCCTTCCCTAATCGATAATATAGGCTTTGGAACCCTTTCTAAAGCTCCAGCTAATCTCGCTAAATCTCTCACGTCTTTAACTTTTAACACTAAAGCCTTCATCGTCGATTCCACTATAATGTGATGCAAAATAACGGTATATTTATTATCTTTATCATGTTTCCTACATGATGTGCTGTTAGAGGTAAGAGAGCTTACAGCTGGCTATAGATGGAAAAGAGTAGTTTTTAGCGCTTGCCTGGAGGTTGGAGAAGAAGAGCTAGCTTACATATACGGACCCTCTAGCTCTGGAAAGAGCACATTACTTAAGGGAATAGTAGGCAGGGCGAGAATCTTTTCTGGAACTAGAGTATTCGATGGAAGAGATTTATCTAAAGTTAAGATAGGAGAAATGTCCAAAATCGGCCTTATCTACATACCTCAAAAAGGAGGGTTCTTCGGAAGTCTAACGGTTAAAGAACATTTTAAACTAGTTAGTGAGACACCTTCTCTTCCAAGGAATGTACTCAGCTTAATGGATAAGCTTGGATTTCCCTTTAAAGAGCTAGAAAACGTGAAGGCGGAGAAGCTTAGGCTGGAAGATAAAAGGATTCTTAGCTTAATTATAGCGTTAGCGCTTAATCCCAAATTACTTATGATCGATGAGCCCTTTGAAGGTTTGAACGATTTTACAACAATTAGAGAAGCTATTAAACTTATAAAGAATGATCTACATACTTCTCAAATAGTAGCGTCTAGATTCCCTCCTCAAAAAGTAGGCTTAACTCCCGATAAACTGTTCTTTATGAAAAGCGGATTTTTAACTCCCTCACGGTTCTCCAGCTCTTCCTTATAATAGGTGGCAATTTCCCCTCCCTTACCTTGCTTTTAATAAACTCGATCGTTCTTCTATCTGAGGGATATCCAGAGCCGAAATCTCCGTACTTGTCCTTTAAAGCCTCTATTTCCCTATCTCTTTCTACCTTAGCTATAATACTCGCGGTAGAAACTGCAGGATAGAGACTGTCAGCTTTATGAGCGATTATCAACCTCACTTTTTTCCTAAGCCTCCTCTCTACTTGATCATAGAATACATTGATATTGCTTCCACATGCGTCTATTATCGCTACATCGCCGTCAAGCCTATTTATAACCTCGGCCATATAGATAGCTTCAAGCTTATTTAACTTCTCATATTTCACCTTTCTCCTCACATAAACGTCGATCTTGCTAGGCGGTATTTTCTCAACGACGTACTTTATACCACTTGAAATAATTTCATCGTAAAGTTCCTCCCTTCTCTCCCTAGTTAACCTTTTAGAATCCCTTACTCCTATACTTATTAACCAGCTAATCATGCCTCTATTAACGGATACTCCAGCAATTACGAGAGGCCCTATAACGCATCCTCTACCGGCCTCATCAATTCCTATAATATTGGTCATCTTCTTCCCTCTATAAATTTAGTTATCGTCGAATAAATCTCATCTACTAGTTGATTTCTATTTTCGTAAGTGACCGTGAATAGCTCAGCTCTAGGGTTTTGTCTCAAGCTCTTAAGCAGAGGATCCTTCATTTTCATATGTATAACGATGATCATAGGCTTATCTACCGCTAGCAGTTTACTAACAGCTCTTTTAAACTCAGGGCTCAAAAGTTCCATGGGACCTACTTCGTCACATACGATTACATCGCTATTTTCCATAGCGCTTAAAATTACTCTTGAGGCGAATTCGGCTAATCCCTTTAAGTTCACCTTATACTTCCCCATCCTCGCTCCATCTCCATAAATAGATGCTAGCACTTCCCTATCTCCAGTGCTTATATCTATCATTTCGAATCCTACACGTCTTCCCCTTTCCCTAACTTCCCTAGATACCATACCTCCCACACTTACCCCTCTTTCCCTCAGTTTCTTCACTACTTTCATGAGAACGGTAGTTTTTCCAACGCCTGGAGTTCCCGTTAACAGCACTATATTTTTCAACTCTAATGAGGGAGAAACGATGTACTTTTTAAATATGAAGATTTAGAAGAGCTGGAAAATGGAAGGTTTCACGAAATACCTAGAGGGAGAGACCGTCTTACTGGTACCTGAGGTATCTCTCAAAGTACCTCAACCTCCCAAAGTCCCGGCCTTCTTTAATCCAAGGGGCAAGGAGGTAAGAGATCTGGCTGTCTTAGCTTATTCCGCTTTCTCGAGAATATGCAAAGAAATTAGGATGGCCGATCCTTTAGCTGGAGTAGGAGCTAAGAGCCTTAGAATTGCAAAAGAGGCGAACGTAAAGAAGGTATACGTTAACGATTTGAATCCAACGGCTATTAAAGCGTGCCTTAAAGCTGCCGAAATAAACGGCGTCGCATCTAAGGTGGAGGCTTACAACAAGGAAGCTAACTTATTCATGTTGGAATTCAGCTCACCTGAGAAGCTGTCTCTTATACACATCTCCGAGCCCACGAGACCTCTCTACATCTCGTATGCTGTCTTC
>CALBHZ010000203.1 GCA_937892815.1 uncultured archaeon
TCCTCAGGATAGGATAGAAGGAATGAGTAATTCTTCAATATTTCATTTAGCTTAAAGATAGGGCGGTACATCTTCAACCTCTAGCTTAAATAACGCCTCTTTAATTACTCCTTTGGCATTCTTCAGAGCCTCCCCTTCTACAATTCTGAAGTATTCCTTAACGTATTTCGATAACCCCTTAGCAATACCATGTTCAATAGGTTTACTCACGATTTCCTCTAGGGCGTCTCTTGCTCTAGAAAGCCTATAGTTCCTTAATGAGTAAATCCTTAAATCCTCTCCTATCCATAAAAGCGAATCACTGCCATGTTTCTTAAGGAACCTCTTAACGTCTTCTTTCAAAAAGATTTCAGGCCCTCTTCTAACCTCTAATTTTCTATCTTTTCTATCTAAGAGAATTGCTATACACGCTTCATCTCCATTTGAAGCTACGGAGCTCTTTATCACGTTATATCCCTTCATGTTCATCTGTTTATTGATGGCTTTTACCGTCTTCCAAAGCTCCCCCCATAGTATATCGTCTACCTTTTTAGGCACTTTAAACGTTAGACATAACACATCCTCTAAATCGATTTTGGCCCTATACTTCTTATACTCAGTAAAATAAGATATATCCGGATTTTCAATAAAAGCCCTCGATAAGAGTATGAACCTAGCTATCTTTTGAGGGGAAATAGCCTTAGCTAAATTCCTCGCCGGATCTACCGGATCCGAAATAATTAACCAAGAATCCCTATGTATAGCTCTTATCCTGTCCTCATCTCCGAACGCTATAACTTCCCCCCTCTTCCAATTGGAAACGTTCTCTAACACTTTTAGGAAGCTACCATACTTAACTATAAGAACCTCGGTAACATACCCGCTAAACCCCTTAATCTTGATTTCCGCGCCGTAGAGACCTTGCGCTTTAAGGAACTTCTTTAATAGCCTTACCTCGTTTTTCATATTTCCATCTAACGATCGTAACATAAACCTCGTATGATGAGGACTTCTATCGGCCGCTGTTATCCACTTTCCTCTTTCTACGTCTGCACAAGGTACTAGGTTTACTCTAACTTCCTCAACAAACCCCTCTAAATACGGATGTTCGGCATATCTTATCCTAGACTCAAAGGGCTCTAGCGCTTTCTTAGCTACTTCCATCCCCTTTTCCGCTATTACGTTAGGTCCTAACTCAGGAGGAAACAATAGAAATACGTCTATATCGGCTTCTTCAGGAAGCCATGTTCCGTGAGCGTAGGATCCTCCAAATTCCCACCTAACCATCTCGTTCTTAAATAACTCAAGCCTACTTCTTATCACGTTAGCTACCTTCTTTAACTTCTGCTCATCTTCTGCGCTAGGAACAACTAGTTCTCTAGCCTTCCTTATTACTTCCTCTACTATCATCCTAACGGGTACACCTTCAAATTTTCATATATAGGTCCTCTCGGAGTTAACGTGCTTTTCTTAAACTGAAACTCGGAGAACCTTACCTTTCCTATCTCAAACTCCTTCAGCCTTTCAATTACCTTTATGAGCTTATCTCTATTTCTCCCTGATCTAACCCTCGCAATAGTTAAATGGGGAACGTATTCCCCTCTTTCCTTAGGAAACAGGGGAATAAGAGCGTCGTTGACTTTATCGTAAATCTCCTTCATTTTATCTTCTCCTTCAGATACTCCTATCCATATTACGTTTATCCTGCTAAAACTCGGAAAGACCCCTATCCCCTTTAAAACAACTTCAAACGATTCTGCCTTTACCCTTTCTAGCTGTTCCTTTACCTTCTCTACCTTCTGAGGAGGAATTTCTCCTAAAAACCTAAGCGTAAAGTGTAAGTTTTGTCTCTCAACTAGCTTTAAATCCGCTCCTGAACTTTTTAACTCCCTCTGAATATCCTCTATCCTATTCTTAATAGATTCCTCTTTCAAATCGAGAGCTATAAAGCATCTAATTTGAGACGAGCTCAAACCAGCACATTTAACGAACCATATTATATAAGCTTCCTCTAAAAGTTAAATCTATGTTGCGAGTAGGATGGTTGACTTGGAAAAGCTGATCTTGCTCATCACGGGAATGCCGGGAGCGGGAAAGACGACTCTCGCTGAAATACTATCTAGGAAGGGCTTCGTAAAGATAAGCATGGGAGACGTAGTAAGGGAGGAGGCCATTAAAAGAGGATATGGACTAGATGATAAGGGACAGAGTAAAACTATGAGAATTTTAAGAGAAGAGGAAGGACCTGATGCGATCGCAAAGCTCTGTATAGAGAAGATAAAGAGGATGGATAAGGAGAAGTTCGTAATAGACGGAGTTAGATCTTTAGCCGAAGTATCTCGCTTTAAAACCGTAGGATCCGTTAAAATCCTCGCTGTTCACGCCAGCCCTAAAAGGAGGTTTAGCCTTCTAACTAAAAGGGGAAGAGAGGACGATCCAAAGAAATGGGAGGAGTTTGAGAGAAGAGATGAAAGAGAGCTACAATTAGGCTTAGGCAACGTAATAGCTCTAGCAGATTACATGGTGGTAAACGAAAAGATAAATATAAGAGAGCTAGAAGAAGCTGTAGTCAAAGTCCTAGAGGATTTACAGAGAAATGATTAAACCGTTTCAAGGTAACTTAAAGGTAATCGTAGAAGCTAGACTGAACCCTAGTGAAGATCTTGAAAAGGTAAAAAAAGCAATTGCTAACGTGCTCTGTAAAGAGGTGTATGAGAAAGCTACCGTTGAGGACGATCTAATTAAATACGAATCGAATTCCTACCTCTGTCTATCTAAGATATACGAGCAAATAAGACATAGGAGAACAATGGCCGTACTCAGAAGACTCCTGAAAAGAAACGCAACAAGAAACGAAACTTGGGTATACTTAAACAGGCAAGCGGCCTTCGTAGGAAAGGTAGTAATCTGTGAGGAGGAACAAGAATCCCCTCTAGGTCCAATCGTCATCAGATTCATCACGGATGATATCGAATCATTTATAGAGTGGATAACGCCTCTAGAGGAAACTAGAAGAGGCTAACTTTATCCCTTCTTCAGTTACCTCAATTCTCAATAGATCCTTTCCCTCTATTACATTAGGAAATATCTCGCTTGCCTCCTTAACCAATTTACTTGCATCTTTGTACCTATTACTAAAGTGGACTAAGACTAGGCCTTTAACATTGCACAACTTCGCTATCCCAGCTGCTTCCCTCGCGGTACTATGCAGATACTCCTTCGCAATGTTTATGTGGTCATCGCTATACGTAGCCTCAAATATCAGTAGATCTACGTCCTTAAAGAATTCGGAGAAATCGTCAACGGGCCTCGTATCTCCTGAAATCCCTACGGACAATCCCTTTCTAGGAGGACCTAAAACGTCTTCTGGCTTTACTATCTTATCTCTCACTTTAACAGTTTCACCCATCTGTAATTTTTTCCATAGGGGACCTCTCGGAACCCCTAAAGCCAACGCCTTCTCTACGTTGAATCTACCCGGCCTCTCCTTCTCCTCAAATCTGTACGCGTACGTCAAAGTGCTGTGTTTCCCTCTCTTCGCCCTTACTATAAGATCGTGTCTTTCATACACTACACCCTCTACTATCTGCTTTACCTTAAGATCAAATGTTAACTCAACTTTAAGGCTTTCTAACGTACAATCGATAAACTTCTTTAATCCTCTAGGACCATATATCTCAAGGGGCCTACTTCTATCAAGAAAGCTCATGGTTTGTAGTAGACCGGGTAATCCTAGAACATGATCTCCATGCAAGTGAGTTATGAAAATTTTCATCGGTCTATTAAATCCCAGTCTCGCTTTCATCATCTGTCTCTGAGTTCCTTCGCCGCAATCGAACATGAAATATTCCCCCTCTCTAATGATAACTATGGACGACGAATTCCTATCCTTAGTTGGAATGGACGAAGCAGTACCTAGGATTATAACCTCTATCTTTCTCAATTTTAGCTCACTATCGAGATCCTCCTACTTAAGCTCTTATGAACGTAAATCGAATAGGCCTCTCGTTCCCTAATAAATTCGGGTAACATCGTACCTTCTGGATACATTATAACGGCTCTGCCCTTTAAGACCTTTTTAAGCTCTTTTAGAAAGGATGTAAGTAAATCCTTAAATTCCGCTCCACGCGTGCTACTCGCTCTCCCATAGGGAAGATCCGTTGCTACGCATCTCAGCTCTCTGAATGGTAAATATCTGGCATCTGCTTGAACGACTTCTCCGTGAACTCCAAAGTACTTCATGTTTTCCCTACAACCTGAGACCATCCTTTCATCAACATCACAAGCTATAGGATAGATTCCTAAAAGACCGGCCTCGATAGGTATAGAACCGGTTCCAGCAAATGGATCGACTAGGAACGGCTCCCCTCTATAAGCTAGGTTAACCATAAACCTGGCTACTTTAGGATTTAAGGCTGAAGGATGGAAAAACGGTCTTTTTCTCGGAAGCCTATCAACCCATCTTTTATTAACTCTTAACGAAATCCAGACAAAAATTTCACCCCTCTTTAACACCTTAATTATGAAATCGGGGCTTTTTACGTTTACCTTAAGAGTCTTAGCTACTCCTAGAACTACATCTCCTACTCTTTTATCTATTATCTTCTTTTCATTTCCAAAGCCTTCTGAATCTACTTTAAAGCTCCCCTTTATCGATTCTCCTCTTTCATTAAACCAATCCTTAATGGACTCCAAGTCCAGCTTTTCTCCTTTGAAAATTAATTCTCCAGCATCCTTTATGAACGCCGCTCTCTTCACGATTTCAACAGGACTTAAGCTCGATTCAATTATCTCTAGATTACCGAATCTTTCGATGTACTCTATATTTCCGTTAAATAGCGAATGAATAGCTTTGAGTTCCCCTCTCCCTAGCTGTATGCCATCTCCTGAGTATATTACTAATACACGAGCCATATTTACAACAACAGTAACCCTAGGTATTCCTTTATTGCAGGAGCTACGTCTAAGACCTTAAGGCCTTTAAGTTTTTTACACTCAACCAAGTTAGTGGTAATCAGCTCCTCCACTCTTTCTAGAATGGGTTCTGGCTCGGTTAGTAGATGCGTAGTAAACAGTACCTTGCCCTCCTTACTTGAACGAAATACCTCCTCGTCAAGGAAATCTGAGCTTATAACCTCTACATCTAATAACAACTTAACGCCGTTTTCTTTTAACCTCAACCTCATAGCTTCTACTATAGCGTCTAGCTCCTGATCTAAGGCTTCGACAGTAGCCGACTTCCATTTGTTGAAAATATATTCGGTTAAAAACGGGAAGGCGGATAAGCTGACCGCCTCCGCTCTGAAATATCCCAATTTTTCCGGAGGTACCAAATCAAACGTGATGAACTTCTTTGCTCCCCAAAGCGTTCTAACCATCTGAGAGAAGAAAGAAATCTCTACTGGTTTAGTGCTTTTATGGAACGGCAGAGGGCTAATGACGGCGGCTTCTACTACTCCCCTATCCGATAAGGTTGAGAGAGCTAAAACGTTCTTAGTTAACGACTCATCGTACGGAACGTAGAACCCGCCTAAATAGATAAATCTCCTCGCCTCCTCTAACTCTACCTTTACCCTTACTCTTCCAACGTCGTCTTTCTCAACTTTCAACGGTACGGCTTTTATTTTCATTATATTGGAAAGAGATCTCGCTAACGAGCTTTTATTATCATCGTACACTATTAAAAATTCGTTCATATGCCATTGTTAAATAAAACCCCTATAAAAAGGAAATTCTTATAGAGAAGTAAGAGTAGAGGGAGTTAGGTGGGTATTGCAACAGATATGCCCGGAATGTGGAGGGAAAATGATTTACGACGTCTCCACTAAACATTACCTTTGTAATAAATGCGGTTTATACGTTACCAGAGAACAGCTCCAAGAGCTTAGATGGAAGCTCCGGCAACTTCCCGAGGATGAGAGGAGAAAGAAGAAGAGAATGGAGGACGAGTATCTATCCTGGTGGCTATCTAGAAAACGCTAACCCTTATTTTTATTTTGCTTATAGAACTTCGCTCCTAGTTTTTTAAAGGAGCTCTCTAGCTCTAATAGAACCTCTTCAACGATCTCTCTACACCGTTTTCCCCTCCCCTTCACCTGCACTTCTACTACCGATTTCTCCTCAAAGCCCTTTGGATGGCTTTTTATGTAAAATTCTGGATATTTATGCGCAAGCTTCTCTATCTCAGGAGCTAATATAGCCTCTGGAAGATCTTCGATAACGTAGTTAACCTCGATTACTTCAATTTCTTCCTTAGAAATTAAGGGAGCGATATATCTATCAAACATATCCTTCATTTCTGCTGGCACTCCTGGAAGGCATGCTATCTTCGTTCTATTCACCTCAACTAATACACCAGGTGCCGTTCCTACATAATTAGCCAAGGGTCTAGAACCCTTAGGCAATCTCGCCATCTTCCTTCTAGAGTCGGTCAAATCTGGGGAGTCTATGATTCCCATCTTAAAGAGCTCCTCTAATCTAGTTTTTATCATTTCAAGCGCTTCTTCACACTCCTCTAACTCAACGTTTATAGCTGAGGCAACGCCTTCTAACGTTCTATCATCGTAGGTAGGACCTAGTCCTCCAGTCGTTATTATCAAATCGGGCTTTCTGCTAACGGCTTCTCTAATTGCGGATACGATTTCACCTAATACGTCCGGTACTATTACAGCTCTTCTTATCCATCCTC
>CALBHZ010000204.1 GCA_937892815.1 uncultured archaeon
GGGGGAAGTTTACTTGATCCCCTTGCCGAGGGGGGTTCAAGCTAGGAGAGTTGCCCTCTTGGGCACCGGAAAGCTGAGGGGATGCGACGCCTCTAGGATGGCCGCTGGATCCCTAGCTAGGAAAGCGCTGGAGATGCATTTGAACGATTTCTCCCTCTACCTCCCATCGGAGCTGAACTCCATCGAATGCGTTGAAGCCGCACTAGTAGCCTCTGGAATGGCCCTTTACTCTTACGAGGAGTATAAGAAGATGGAGAAGAAACCGGAGAAGGTAATCGTAGCTGTAGAGCGTCTAGATGGCGAGAGCGAGAAAGTGGTCGAATCCGCGAGATCCGTCCTCAGGGGGGTATACCTGGCTAGGGATGTGGCTAACGCCCCTCCAAGTGAGATGAACCCTGAAGGGGTGGAAAAGGTCGCCAGGAAGCTAGCTGAGGAGAGAGGATTAAAAGTTAGGATTGGAGATCCTATCTACATTAATTTCCAAGGAGCACGAACAGCATTAAGGGTTGAAGGAATTTTAGAGCAATACGGATTTACGTTTATAGGTCCCATAGACAATTCGTTAATAGTACCTCACTATGTAGTACAGAAACTTGTCGAAGAAGTTATAGGTTCTAAAATGAGCGGATTCCAAACAGTAATAGTTTCAGTTGATAACGTAGATAACGTAGACTTTGTGATTGAACATTTAAAATACCTTTATAGTGGGCAAGTTAACATTTTTGCTGTTAAAGACATAGTTAAGGCTATAACTGAAGGTTTGAGAAGTTTTACGATCCTTATAGGCAGTATTGCATCTGTTACTTTAGTTGTTGCATCTGTAGGTGTTATGAATGCAATGTTTACTACGGTAATGGAGAGAATAAGGATAATAGGTGTCTTAAGAGCTTTAGGTGCAAGGAGATATGAAATCTTACTTAACATAGTTTTAGAAGCCCTGGCGCTGGCCGTAATAGCTATAGTTGTAGGTATTCCTTTAGGAGTGTTTATAAGCTCACTACTTATTCAAGGAGGTGTTATAGG
>CALBHZ010000205.1 GCA_937892815.1 uncultured archaeon
GTGCCGGAAACTTCTAAGATCCTCTGGGGTTTTATTTTTTTTTTAATGATACGGCGGCCACCGATATCTACACCGTCTAATTCGTCGGCAGCGTCAGATGTGTATAAGAGACAGATTATAGTATAGGTCTCTCCAGGTTGTAAAGTGAGAGGAGGGGAAAAGTCCTGATATGTAGCATCATCTTCACTTATATACCAGATTCTGACAATTCTGGAGGTAAATGGACCTTCGTTCTTAATAGCGATAACCCTTCTCCTCACACCTTCGTCCTCAATCCACATAGCTTCTGCTATGGCTTCGTCTATTACAACTTTAGAAGGGCCGACGATCTTTAATTGTACTTTCCTATCGGACATATAATTTTCCGATAGAGGAATACGCACTCTTTTTTCCTCTTGTGAAGTTAAAGTAGTTTCGTTTTTAAGATCCCATTTATTACTTACAGAGTTTTTAGCGTAAATTTTAAGGGTATGATTCTGATTTCCGGTATTACCGGCGGTTACAAATCCAACAAGATCTGCCAAATTACCTTGAGCAGCAACGGTTATATTAATTGTTGATACGCCAGAAGCAGGTAGAGGATCTCCATCTCTATATGCGATTTTTTCGTTACTAGGCCTGAATACGGAATAATTTACCCTATAAATGTAGGAAAATGCCCTTAAACACATCTCATCAAGATATAGATGAAAGGGCCCAGTTCCATTCCCATAGAGCGATAACAATAAACGATATCCATTTATATATCCGCTATCAAT
Source organism: uncultured archaeon (assembly GCA_937892815.1). Classification (GTDB taxonomy): domain Archaea; phylum Thermoproteota; class Nitrososphaeria; order Conexivisphaerales; family CALBHZ01; genus CALBHZ01. The sequence continues at coordinate 759 of CALBHZ010000205.1, forward strand.
AGGAATCTCGTATGTTTCCTCTGTGTCTGATGGGATAAAGGAGTATATTTTCTCAAATTTTGAAATGGTCGAGTTATAGGCATAGATCGTTAAATTATAAACATCATCAGGTTGTCTACTACATGTTACATAAAGTGAAAGAGCCCAGTTTTCCGAGCTTATATCCATCTTACTCGTAAGTATCGTAAAGGTCACATTCAAAATACATGGAAATGTTGTCGATACAAACTCGGTAATATTATCATCTTCCTGATCGTAATGGTAAAGTATAGGAGGGGTAGAGGGAGAGTAGGTGCCGTTAAGAACCCGGAATTCAGAAACATAAAATTCCTTTTCGATTAAGTTTGCTCCTTGACCTTCTTGTTGTCCGACACTCACTAACTTTTCTTGGCTTCTCTTAACTTCCCACTCACTCATTTGAGCCTCCGTTACGAACGTACTCTTGTACTCATTATATATAACGATAAAAGCCATCATGGAAATGCCCATTAACATTACGAGGAATATAAGGGCAATGATGCTAGCAACCCCTCTCCTCATCTTTATCCCACCAACTCCGTATAACTTGTCCTAAAGCCTCTTTTCGAAACTAAAGTAAATATGTAGATTTCTCCAGAAGTAAAGGTATAATCCGTAGCGTTTCTAATTAATATGTAACCGGCATCTCCTGGATCTAGGGATATTGGGAGAACGGTAATTAATGTAATATTGCTATCCGATTCTCTCTCAATGTAAACCGTATCTATCGTACAATCGGAAAACCCCACATTTCTCACGAATATGTAAGCTCCGGTCGAATTTATCTGAACGTGCTCGATTACGGGCCTCTCCTTTAAGGTCTCTCTCGTAATGTAAGCTTGCTGCTCAATTCCCTGCCTTAACGTAGTTATGTACTGATTACCCCAGGATAGTACGGTAATGCCTAAGCTAACAACTATCACTAGCATAAGTAAAGTTGCGATGGTTTCGCTAATCCCTCTTCTCATTCATCCCTAATAATCCGTGTAAGTTAATTAAACCTTTCGAATCAACGCCATTCCTCCAAATATCTTACCTGTTCCTCAGTTAGCCTTTCTAATCTCACGTGATTCAGTTCTAAAAACTTCGTCACGACCTTCCTATCCAAATCCTCCGGCACGGAATAGATATCTGGGCTTAAATCTCTATGTTCAGCTAAGTACCTAAGGTACCCATATCCACCCGAAGCTGCTTCAAATATCCAAGCATTAAATGAATCGCCCTCGGGTACGATAACGTAGCTAAGCTCGTTGCTAGATAGTCCTAGAGTTGTCCAGAGGTTCATTAATAGCATATGAACTAGCGTATGAACTACAATGA
>CALBHZ010000206.1 GCA_937892815.1 uncultured archaeon
ACCACCGAGATCTACACCGTCTAATTCGTCGGCAGCGTCAGATGTGTATAAGAGACAGCTATTAGTATTATAATGATCCATTCCATGCCTTGTATAAAAAACGCTGGAAACATGCTGCACCGATGTAAAACTCAGTAACACGGCTTTAATAAATATTTCCTCTAAAGCTTTTTAAGCTCTACCTCAAAAACTTCTTCGTTTGAACGTTAAAATCCTTACAAGTTTACTGGCCATATTTATGGCCGGAATGGGAATTTTAGGGGTATTTGTAGGATTCAGAGTACAGGAGGAATTCGGGAAAAGCGGTTTAATTTTCCCCTTTTTATTATCAATACTGTTTTTCGCTTTAGGTGTTTACCTATCTTGGTTAATCGTAAATAGGTATGTAAGAAGAAATGAAAAGAAAGCTTAAGCTCCCAGTATCAATATAGCGACGACGATGCCATAAATGGCTAGCGCTTCTCCTAAAGCGGTGATTATTATAGCGAGCGTTCTCAATTCCGGTCTTTCGGCAGAAGCGGCTAAGCCAGCACTTCCAGCTCTCCCTATTGCTAATCCAGCTGCGAGAGCCGAGAGACCGAAAGCTATGGCGGCCGATATGGTCTTTAAATCTAAACCCTCACCTACTTGTAAAGGGGTGTACGCTTGTGCGAGAGAAGGCGAAGCCGTCACGATCGTTAGAGCGATTAACAATGGAAGTAAAGATCGTGCTCTTTTCAATTTGCACACCTCTCCCTACTTTCTAGAACGTTAATTTATAAATTTTCTATTGCAGATACGTATTTCGATTTAAGTTTGTTAAGTTTCTCCTCTATTTCATTTAAATAGATTGAATACGTTTCCCTTAGCTTAGCCTCAATTCTTTTAAGCTCTTCGCTCATCCTATTCGCCTCGCTTCGAGCACCCTTTTTATCTTTTTCAGCCTTATGAACTCTTCTCTTTCCCTTTCCTCAAGCGTTGAAGTTATAAATTTGATATTCTCTTCAACCTGGGGTATAATTATGTATTCTAGAGCGTTCATTAATCTCTGCGTTTTCTCAAGTTCGAGAGCAATCTTAAATACGGCGTTCTCAAAGGAAGCTGCTTCAACCAATAGGGGCATAATACTGGACAACCTCCTAACTACTTCATCAAGACTGCTACTTGAATCTGCAAAGCCGTAGCCTAGGCCCTTACTCTTCAGAGTCAGTGATATGATTGGAACGTTGACGTCAATATACCTCCTAACCGTAGCATCGACTTCTAGATTAGAGGGAATGGTTGACGCTATTCCCTCCAACTTTAAAGGACCTAAATCTAGATATGCTCTTAGAAGCGAAGAATAGGCTTTACTTAGTTCGTTCTCAAGTTGTTTCCTACGCTCGGTTGCTTTATCTACCATCTCTCCTAGCTTTTTTAATAGTACCTCCTTCTTATCTTCAAGTATTTTATGTATCTTTCTAGCTATCCTAAGACTTCTCTTCAATCTAATTAGTTCAAGCTTCGTAGGCTGTACCTTTTTCGTATAAGCCACGATCTACCCCCTTCTTTTATAGTACCTCTTAATGTGATGGGTCTTTATTTTCGTAAGCTCATGTTCCGGTAAAACCGATAATACCTCCCACGCTAGTTCGAAGGTTTTCTCGAGATCCCTGTTTTCATAAGGGCCTTGACTTAAGAACTTTCTTTCGAAAACGTCGCCGAATTCTAAATACTTGAGATCTATGGGTGATAAGCCTGCTTTTCCTACTATTTCAACTAACGCTCTCAGTTCTTGTGCTCTAGCATACGCATCATATAATTGATTGCTTACTTCAGCGTGATCGCTTCTAGTTTTTCCTTCTCCAATACCATCTTTCATGAGCCTACTTAAGCTCATAAGAACGTTAACGGGAGGGTAGATCCCCTTTCTGTGTAAGTCCCTATCGAGAACTACCTGTCCTTCCGTTATATATCCGGTGAGATCTGGGACGGGATGTGTGATATCATCACTTGGCATACTTAGTATTGGAAGCTGAGTTATGCTCCCTTTCTTCCCCCTTATTCTCCCTGCCCTTTCGTAAATCGTGGCTAAATCCGTATAGAGATAGCCTGGATAGCCTTTCCTTCCCGGTACCTCTTCCCTTGCCGAACTTATTTCTCTCAATGCTTCAGCATAGTTAGTCATATCGGTAAGAATGACCAGTACGTGCATATCTTGTTCGAAGGCCAGATACTCAGCAGCGGTTAAGGCTACTCTCGGTGTAACTATTCTCTCAATAGCCGGATCATCTGCTAAATTTAAGAATAATATACTCCGTTTAATAGCGCCAGATTCCTCAAGAGAACGCCTAAAGAAGATGGCTTCATCGTGTCTTACACCTATCGCCGCAAATACGACGGCGAATTCCTCCCCTCCTCTAACTGTGGCCTGCCTAGCGATCTGCGCTGCTAACATATTATGGGGAAGGCCCGCTCCTGAAAATAGTGGCAACTTTTGACCTCTTACTAAAGTCAACATCCCATCAATAACGGATACCCCAGTCTGTATGAAGTCCGTTGGATAATCTCGCATATATGGATTAATCGCTGCGCCATTTACATCTCTAGATTCCACCCCTATGGGATCAGGTAAGCCATCTAAAGGCCTCCCTAACCCATCGAAAACCCTTCCTAAGAGCTCTAATGAAACCGGGAATTCGAGCGTTTTGCCTAAGAACTTAACCTTCGTAGTGGTTAAGGATAAGTCCGTTGTGCCTTCAAATACCTGTACCACCGCCTTTCCTAATCCAACCTCGATTATCCTCCCCAGCCTCTTCTCTCCAGTTCCGGTTTCTATCTCCACTAGTTCGTCATAAGCTGCTTTACTAACTCCCTCAACAATAAGTAGGGGGCCTCTTATCTCTCCGATGCTTGTATACTCAACCGTTCCCCTAGCTGACATGCACTTTCACCTCCTCTATGAGAGCTTTAAAGGATTCTTCTACTTCTAATCTTAATGCTTCAAGTTTATCGAGCTGATCTTCTGGTATTTCAAATTTCGCTCTTAGAAGCTTTTGGATAATGGGCATGGTCTTTATCTTATCTAGAGGAACTCCTCGTCTTAACGCTTCTTCTGCACGTTCGTAAAACTCAACAAATAGCTTTAATAGCAAAACTTGTCTCTTAGGGCTCGTGTACGTATCTATGGGATCGTAAGCGGATTGTTGTAAAAATCCAATTTTTATCATTCTAGCAACCTCTAGGATCAGCTTCTCCTCTTCTGGCAATATTTCAGGCCCTAGTAACCTAACTATTTCTCTGAGCGCGTCTTCTCTCTGTAAGATATGGTATGCCTTTTCCCTTAGTATTGGCCACTCGGAACTTACCTTTTCGATCCACCATTTTTTAACGTATTCCAAATAGCCTGAGTAGCTTGTCATCCAGTTAATAGCCGGATAGTGTCTCGAATATGCAAGCCTAGTATCCAAAGCCCAGAACGTTCTTATAAATCTCAACGTATGTGTAGTAACGGGTTCTGTGAAATCGGCACCTGGAGGAGATACCGCTCCTATTAAGGATACGCTTCCTACCCTTGATGGCTTCCCTATCGTCTCTACTCTTCCAGCTCTCTCGTAGAATTCCGCCAACCTAGACGCCAAATAGGAAGGGTATCCCTCCTCTGCAGGCATTTCCTCCATTCTTCCGCTTATCTCCCTTAAAGCTTCGGCCCATCTGCTTGTTGAATCCGCCAGCATTACGACATCATACCCCATGTCTCTGTAATATTCAGCTAAGGTAATGCCGGTGTATATACTTGCTTCTCTAGCAGCTACCGGCATATTGCTGGTGTTAGCTAATAGTATGGTCCTTTCCATCAGGGGCCTACCTGAGTATGGATCCTTCAGTTCAGGGAATTTTATCAATACCTCCGTCATCTCGTTTCCCCTCTCTCCACAACCGACGTACACCACAACTTTCGCATCTGCCCAAGACGCTATTTGATGTAAGGTGACGGTTTTTCCAGTGCCAAAGCCTCCGGGTATAGCTGCGGTACCTCCTTTTGCTAGTGGGAAAAAGGTATCGAGTACCCTCTGTCCTGTTATGAGAGGGACTTCGGGATCAAGCCTCTGTTTATAAGGTCTCCTCTTTCTTACAGGCCAGGTGTGATATAGCCTCACCTCTTCCTTCTCATCCCCCTTGGATAGAACCGCTACTACGTCCTCTACCTTATATTTACCTTCTGGCTCAACGGATGTAACAGCGCCTCCCTTGTAATTAGGGGGCACCATTATGCAATGTTTTATAAGTGGGGTTTCCTCAACGTAGCCTATAATTGAGCCAGGTTCTAGTTTCTCTCCCCTCTTTATTGTGGGTATGAATTTCCATTCTTTATCAAGAGGAATAGGTGATGCCTTTATACCTCTGCTTATAAAAGATCCTGAAATGGAAGCGATGGCAGGAAGAGGTCTTTGAAGACCATCGTATATTGTTCCTACGATTCCAGGACCTAACGTAACGGAAAGAGGCTTTCCCGTACCTATTACGGGTTCTCCCGGCCTTATACCGCTCGTTGATTCATACACTTGTATAAACGCGGTATCTCCGGATAACTTGATAATCTCTCCAATAAGCTTCTCTTCTCCTACTTCCACCATTTCGTACATTTTAGCTCCGGTCATCCCCGAAGCCTTAACGGCCGGTCCGCTAACCCATACAACCTTTCCTTTAACGCTCATCTTACTCTAATACCTCCTTAAAGTACGTCTCCACAACCTTTCTCTTAATTATAGGTTTTAACCTTTCCTTTAAGGATTTAAAGGTATAGTCGATCGATACTTTTCCATCTTTCGACTTCATTATAAATCCATAATCCTCCGATAACGGGCTTTTATCGATACTGATCTTAAGCCCCTCCTTCTCAAGACTTTTAACTACTTTCATTATCCTCGATTTATCCTTCTTACCTATTTGTATAATGACCTCCTCTGATCCTAGCGAACTTATAGCCTCATTCATGGACTTCTCAATAGCCTTTCCATACCTTTCTTCTGGAAGCTTTTCGATATCGCGTAAAACTTCCTCTAATACTTCGTCTACTAATTCGTCAAACTTTTTCAACAGTGCCCCTCTCGATTCAAGCTCGGCCTGAGTAATGAGTTGTCTATAGGTTCTCTTACCTTCCTCTTCAGCTTTCCTTATAATCTCACGTCCCTCCTCTTCTACTTTACTCCATCTCTCTTCCGCATTTTTTAGAGCTTCCTCTAAGGCTTGGCTTAGGAGTTCCTTATACTTTTCCTCCGACTCCTTAATTACTTCAACTATCACGTTAGACAACTTTCCTCACCTAGATCCCTAAAAGATCCCTTAATAGGCTTTTATAATCTATAGATTCATGCTTTCCCATGGGAGGAGGAAGTTCGTATATTACCGGCAACGATAACCGTCTTCTAAAGTTAGCGATCTGTTTTCTGTACTTTGAGGCCATATTAGAAGGTATTACTATCAGGCCTATATCCTTCCTTTTATTAATGAGGTCGTTTAACAGACCATAAAATTCTTCATCCGATCTTACTTCAAAGCCTTCAGCACCAGCTAGCCTTAAAGCCGTAACAAAGGCTCTATCTCCTACAGCGATAATCTTCATGTCTACTAAGAAAATATACATAATTTTTAAAGTTTAAGGGAAAAGGTTTTAATTATCTCTACAAGATGGCTTTTAGAGTTGGGAATAAGGCCAGTTTGTAGAACGTTACTGGTGAGCCCTTTAACGAGAAGAGAGCAAGTACTCAAGGAGCTCACTTTATTTAAGGATTTTCATGTTGAAAAAAAGGAAGGAAGAGGAGAACTATTGGAAAAAGCTTTGAAGTTAGAGAAAAGGTTAGAAAGGATAATTGATTCCTTAAATTTAGTGATCGAACCGGGTGTGATTGAGATTTTAGAGAAGGGGTACAAGGTATTAGAGGTGGAGCTAAAGGCAAAGAATTGGCAAGAACTCTTAGAGATTGTAGAGCGAGATATCGGATCAAGAGTTAATGAGGTAGAAGGACTATTAAGAGAGAAAGATGAAGTAATTAAAAGAATTGAGGAGGGCGAAGCAAGACTAGCCTTTTTAGAGCTCATATCTTCACTTTCTAAAGACCTAAGGGTTTTAAGAGAACTAAATAAGTTTCATGCAAGATTAGCGATTCTCAAAACTAAGGATATTGAAGAGCTGAGGAAGAGCTTGCCAAGATCCCTAGTTATAAGTGAGGAACTGACGCCTAAAGACTCCTTAGTGTTTGTAATAGACCGGAAAGGAAGAGGGGATTTCGTTGAAAGAGTTCTAAAGGCGTTCGAAGCTATTATTGTGGATCTCCCTAGCGAACTGCCGACTATACCGAAAGAGGCATACAACAGAGCATTAATGAAATTAAGGGAAGAAAAGAGAAGGTTGGGAGAGATCTGGAAAAGGCTGGAAGAGATTAAAGGAGAAGAGGGAGAGAGATTATTAGCGTATTGGGAAGCTGTAAAAATTGCTAGAGAAGCTTTAGAGAATGGCACGAGTTCACGTAGGTTCTTCATTCTAGAGGGATACGTACCAAAAAATAAGGTTGATGAGCTAAGCAAGAGGCTCAAAGGAATAGCTGATTTGATCGTAGAAGAGGATGGTCGTGGTCCAACCTTAATGGAAAATAAAGGATATGTTAAAAGCTTCGAGACGATCACATTGGCTCAGGGCCCTCCTTCTCTCCATGAAATTGATCCTACGCCTATAATCTCTGTGATATTCCCCATTTTCTACGGCCTTATGTTCGCAGATGCCGGGCAGGGCTTTCTCCTCTTTTTACTAGGCCTACTTATTTACGAGAGAGCACGAGGAGATTTAAGAAGGTGGGGGATGGCCTTAATGTCGTTTGGCACAGTTGCAACAATAGTAGGACTTGCTATAGGAGAGGTTTTCGGGTTTAGCACCACACATGTACCGTATTTAGGAGAATTCCTCTCTCGCTTCAGGTTAATTGAAGTTAAGGAGTTCTCGTCTGCGGTGGTAGGTAAGGTCTTAACTGTGGGTATATTATTCGGAATATTCCATATAATCTTAGGCTTACTGTTAGATCTTTATCAAAGTATAAGGGGTAAGGAGAGGGAGAAAATATTAGCAGAGAAGTTGCCTTCTCTGCTCTTATATATAGGAGGATTGCTTTTCGCCTTATCATTCATAGGAGGAGGATACCGGTTTTCGAATATTTTCAGCGATTCCATAGCACCACTTATTGGACTTCCATGTAGTACCCTTGCCTATATTTCGTTGCCTCTGATAACGATAGCGATTTCACTACTCTTATTTACTAAACCTATTCTTCACAAACGTTTATCATTAATGATGGATGGCGTTATTGAACTCTTACTAAAGATCACTGAATTCATGGCAAATACGATAAGTTATGCACGATTAGGGATTCTACTCCTCGTTCATGTAGCGTTAATGATGGTCGTCAATCTGTCCTTAGGAGCAGGTATGGTAGGTATTCCTTTGGTTATTGTAGGAAACATCGGTGTTATGATGTTAGAAGGGCTTATCGTATACATTCAAGCCTTAAGGCTTCATGTATACGAGTGGTTTACTAAGTTTTACAGAGGAGAAGGAGTACCATTTAGGAAGTTTATTTCTGAAACTATTAGGATAAGGATAAAGTGGGTGAGTTGAAGTTAAAAAAGTATTAATTTCCTAGCGATTTCTTCCCTTGGTAGATTGAATTCAATCCCAAACGCTATCTTAGATAGGTTCTCTATCTCAAACTCCTTTAACTTTAAATAGGCCAAGACAGCCGCTGGTGTAGGCTCCTTGTAAAATGTAGTTTTTGCAAGTTCGTAATCCTTTTCCAACGACCTTTTCTCTAAGAAAGTAATTAAGTCATGTAAGCTATCGATTTTTCCGAGCTCAACATAGCCTAATCTACGAATGATGTCCACCATCTCTTCTACAGATCTTGCACGAATTAGCCTTCTAATCTTTTCAGCTTCGATCTCCCTTCTTCTAATGAACACTACAAGCTTTTCAATCGTAGTTATCGGGAGATCTAAGGCTTTTGCCCTCAATATCGAGAGAACGTTATATGTTCTAATATCATGCCTTATAAATGTCTCAAAGGCCTCTTTGAGCCTTCTATCTGTCTTTTCAGTTAAAACTCTCGCTATTCCGTTATAGACTTCTCGATCTATATATATGTCGAAAATGGTATGATCTTTACTTTCCTCAAATTCTTTAAGTGCCTGTTTAAGAGGCTCATAAAAAGGATCTCCTCTCAGTAACTCTATACCCTCTTTAAGCGTCGATGCGGCCATTAGCTTAACGATAAGCTCCCTCCTTTTTAATATCTCCTCAGCTTTTAAGAAAATTGAGTCCTTTATTTCATCGAAGGCCTTTCCTTCGAGTTTAGCTTTAATCACTATTTTCAAATTCCAGCCTATTAACCTCTTGAAATAGGCAAGTATAACGCTGGAAAATGGAAACCACCTCCCTAATTGATAATATTGTAAAGCTAGATGCGCTCTTAAAGCGGATTCTATTTTAGTAGCCGTAAATGGAGGTTTTATAAGGTTGATAACTTCCTTATATGGAGAAGCCGCTAGCTTTTCCATCATCTCCTCTAAACTTTTTGATGAGATTAAAGAGTCGATGAATTTCCTATCTAAAAGCATCCCTCTCAATGCATAAGCTTTAACTTCGGAATATGTATCGATTTTTTGTTTCTCAAACATTACTCTTCACCCAATAAAACTTTTAGCGCCAATTCTTTGATCGATTCACGTTTACGCCTAAACGTCTCTATAACCGAGGAGGCTCTCTTAATTCCCTCCTTCTTAATTCTGTCTGCCTCTCTCTCTGCTCTTCTCCTGTACTCTGCTCTTATAAGCTCTGCTTTACTTTCCATTTCTTTAATATACTTAGCTCTTTCAGTTTTTACGAGTTCATCTACTTTATCCCTTAGCTTAGTAGCGCTCTCTCCTACTAACTTATCGAGTTGATCGAGCTCCTTATCTAAATCACTTATAAGCTCTAAGGCTTTTTCGATTCTCCCTTTCAACCCTCTACACCTTAACCATTTACCTATAAAAAGGATGCTTAAAGAGTAGCGGGCCCGCCGGGATTTGAACCCGGGACTCCCGGGTTTCTCCCCCTTTGGGCTAAAAGCCCGGTGCTTTAGGCCTTCCTCAGTCTACCTGGCTGAGCTACGGGCCCGCCACGGTCAAGGTACTATGC
>CALBHZ010000207.1 GCA_937892815.1 uncultured archaeon
ATGCTTAGATAAGCTAGTACGAACTTACGCAGACTTTTCAATCTCTTAAAAAGCGTAAAGTGAGAGAAACGCCGAAAAGGGTAACAGCTCCTATAAGCGTAATTACGAGCTGAAGGCCTAAGACTTCAACTAGCTTTCCAAATATGTTTAATGTCAAAAGAGAAAGTAGAAAGGATGCCCCGTTAAAATACCCAATAGCAGAGCTTCTCCTCTCATCATCCGCTACACAAGTTATAATAGCTAGCATGATTTGGATTGGAGACGTAACCGTTATCCCTAAGGCTACGGAGAAGAAAACGGCCTCCCATATGTTTCTCACGAAGGGGAGACATACAGATAAAATAGTGCAGATTAGGAAGAGAACGGAGATAACCTTCCTCTTTTCGTACCTATCGGATAATACGCCGATTATGGGGTTTGCAACTATAGTAGTGAAAGTAACTATAGCAAGCAATACGCCTATTACATCCGACCTCAACTCCATTATATTTGAAAAATATAAAGGAAAGAGGGAAACGCTTGATAGAAAGAAAAAGAGCGCTATCCCATATATAAATACGTGAGGCATGATCCTTTTTAACTCCGTATACCTTACCGACGAAGCCCTGATCTTCACGTTTCTAAGAACTAATAGAGATGGTATCGTTACTAAACCGGAGATAATTGCGAGGAATAGGAAGGGCTCTCTCCATCCGAACATAGCGCTAATAAACCCTCCGATTAGGGATCCGTAAAGCCTACCTACGGAAGAACCAATGCTATGATATCCCATCATTTTACCTCTTTCGGTTTTATGAAAAGCATATGAGAGCAGATCCAATCCATGTGTGAGGTAAATTCCTGTAGCGAAGCCTAGGAAGAATCGGCTAGTGAATAGCTCTAGGAAAGAGCTTGAGAGAAACGAAAAGACGAGTCCGAGAAGGTAAACTACAGGAACTACCATTATCCCCCTACTTACCACACTCATACCTCCAAAGAGAAAGATAACGAAGAGGCCTACCATGTATCCTACATCGTAAGATGAGTACAAGAGCACCGTCTGAGCGTAACTTAAGTTTAAGACGTTCTGTAACACCCCTAAATAGGGCGATATTAAAACCCTTAAGGCGTGTCCAATGCTAAATATTATCGAGCATATCGCTAGGAGCCTCCACTTCTCTTTACTGAGTGGTGAGGACACCTCCATCTATGAGCTATACGCGTTAAAAAGCTTTAAACACAAATCATCAAACGCTTATACAAAGCCCCCCTCTAAAGTAGATCTTGATATCTTCTCCAGTTTTATTTAAAACGAGCATGGCTAACTCTTTAGGAGGAAGACGATTCAGCTCCTCTTTGCTCACCGCGTTTAAAACGTACCAGGATGTAGAATTGCTACCATCTACCTCAACCGCCTCTATAAACGCCTCGTTCCATCCGTAATTATACAACCATATTTCATTTCCTCTCCTATCTACCACCGCTACCTTAACCCCACATTTGTAAGACTCGGATTGAGCCGTAGATCCCGTTTCATACCACATCCTGTCCATTAAGTTATTGTAATAAGCTAACATACTCGCTGTAGCCGATAGGAGTATAGCTAGGCTAACTACCGTAGCCGTAAACTCTGAAATCCCTTTCACGCTCATCCCTCTCATCCTCACTAACTCGATACGTACCTCCTTTTAGACGGCTAGATTCAATAGACGTCCTTCTTGAGGACAACCCCTCATCCGTTAGAAATTCAGCGATCTCTGTAGCGCTCAATTGAATCCCTTCATAGAAGATCAAAAAGGTATTTAACCACCCAAACACCGTTTTTGGGTCTTTATAAAAAACATCAATTTGTAATATTGATGCGAGCGCTTCCTATCGACTCGAAGAACAGGGGGATATCTGGCATATACGCTACTGGGATAATACTCCTCATACTTACCTCATCTATCGCTTTCGCTTCTTACCTATCCTCGGTTCAATCATCGCTCTTCAACTACAGAGAGAAGTCCCTAAAGTTAGAGGTAGAGAGGAGCTTAGAAAAGTTAGAGGTTACGACGTCGAGTATAAGGAACTTAGGATCGATTCCAGTTACGGTAAAGTACTTACATGAAGTCTTGCCCAACGGATCGATCGTAGACAAGGAGCTAAGTTTAAAGCTCGATCCTTTCTCATCTAGCCCTATACAACTAAAGCCCAACTCCTTCGTGATAACCGAAAGGGGGAACGTATTTCAAGTAATCGAAGAAGCGGACCCGACCGTAGCTGAGGACGCTATAATACTACCGGTTAAAAACAGCGATAAGATCTTCGTATACGAAAGCTCGACTGGATTACTAAAGGTCTTCAATCCAGATCTAACCCTGGACTGCTCGATGTCCTTCACACCTTCTCTCCATACCGTTTACGGAGCTAGCTCCCCAAATTACACGTACTGCCATCCGGAAATGCTGTACGTTTCGGGCAAAAGCCTGTACACACTAAACTATAGAGGATACGATACCTACAACCTAACGCTAGTTAGGTACTACGATGGAAAGAAGACCTCGGAAGAACAGAACTTTTTCCTAGGGAACCCACCCGACGATTACGCGTTCGGATACGTAATCGAGACTTCATGGGGCTTGATCCTCGCTTCATATAGAGAGGGAAATAAAAGGTGGAACTTCACTACGTTTAAGTGGGGAGGAGGTAGGTTAATCTACGTTGGAAGATATGACTTCGGACCTATAAACTACGTTGATGCTTACGAAAGGGTCGCCGCTGCATACAACGGCACCCATTTAATCGAGGCTGGAATCGATGAAAAGAACCCTAGCGGATTTAGGCTGTATAAGGTAAATTCAGATGGTACCCTCACTTTAATCTACGAGGTTGAGCTTAGCATAGCTAGCTTAGACCTCGAGGCTCCTTACTGGAACGACTACATCGATAATGTTGGAGAGAAGAAGATCGCTTGGTTTAGGTACGCTACTCTAGGAAATAAGCTAGTTATGCTGTGGGTAGGTACGGACAGCAGAGCCGTTCAGCTTCTAATTTACGATATGGATAGGAAAAGCGTATGGGGAGGGAAGGTTGACGTAAAATCCTTAAGCGATTACGCCCCTCCGGGCTTCATCTTGCTCAACTCGACTCATATGGCGATCTTTAAACCCCAAGATTTCGGTGTAATTAAAACTCGGTCGTACAAATATCCTCCATACGGAGTT
>CALBHZ010000208.1 GCA_937892815.1 uncultured archaeon
GCTTAGGCCTCGGCCTAGATATAGCTTCTTTAGCTAAATAGGTAATGGTTAAAGCGAGGGCTAAACCGAGTAAAGAAGCTCTTCCCTTCCCCTTTCCACGGTGATAAACGAAAAATGCAGCTGAAAGTGTTATACATACGTAGAATTCGGATAATAAAGATATTATGGAGAAGAGAGGGTGGAGAGGGAGAGTTTTAGAATATATCGTATTAACTAAATTGCTTTCCACGTTTAAGTTGAGTAGTATAGCGCTTAAACTTAATAGTAAAACGGATATAACCAATTCGATGATCTCTGCTTTACTTGTAATCATCCGCTTTAGCGAACGTCTCAAAAAGTTATAAATAGTTCTCCTCTAGCCAATCAGAGTTTTAACTTTCCACCAGACACGAATTTACTAAGGGATCTACATTACCTACTAAGGATGGACATATAGGGTAAATTTTTGCTTAAATAAGCGACTTCCAGGATCGGCATCATTAATCTAACGTTTAAAGGGATCTTTTTGTTCGTTCTACAAAATAGTTCGATTAACTATGCATAATTTTTTAGAAAAACGGGCTCTTTGAATAAAGTTTAAATCGGATAGATCTAATAGAAAGATAGAGAAGAGATGGCCGCTAAGAAGAAGGCAGCTAAGAAAGCGGCTAAGAAAAAGGCGGCTAAGAAGGCTAAGAAGACTACTAAGAAGAAGGCCGCGAAGAAGGGGCGCGGGGCGAAAAAGAAGAAGGCTAAGTAGTACTCGATCTTCTCCACTTATTTTTTCAAAAAATAGGAAAGTTATAGCTTTTCCATCCTTTCCTCTAGCTTCTTCAGAACGCTTGGCCTAGTCGTATATTCGAGCTCTTCTGGAGGGACGATTTCAGGCATGAAGGGACCATGCCTTCTCATGTACTCGGCTATTTGCGCGGCTATCCTCCTAGCGTGATCGAATACGCTCCCCTTGAAGTAGTCGATCGGCTTATGTTCTCCGACGGGGCTACTATCGGGATTCTCTTCTCCGACTAACCTACCTTCCTTTATCTGGAAGCCTATAGCTACCAATCTAGGAGGGCCGTCGAAGAAGGTCGGATCTGAATCATCTACGCAACATGGGTATAGCGGACCGTGATGGGAGCCTCTCATCCATCCGGCTACTAGGTGAGGGAACATGAAGGGCTGAAGTATCTCTCCAACCGCGGGTAAGCCCGATTGAGCTCTAAGTATGGCACATGGATCGTCCTTTCCTACGTACCTTCCAGCCGTTATGTTTAGCTTCTCCGTGCTTACTACGGCGGCGATGCCTATCTTTTCATTTTTACTGAAGATCCTCTTAATCGCATACCTAGTGGTATCGCTTATTAGAGTTAGTAGGTCGTGGAGCTCCTCCGGGGTCGATAGCTTAATCCTCTTGTGATCTATTACGTCTACTACTTCAAATATGAAGCCATCGTGGAGCCTAGGATCGATTACCAATCCAGTCGTAGTGAAGGGATCTGCGTATATCCTAGCTAAAGGCAAGTTGAAGGCGCTAGGCTCGGTTTTATCTGCCATTAAGATTACTACCGGCTCAGCAGGCCTCTCTTCAAACGTCATTTCAGCTGCTCCAGGACCTAAGCCTCTTATGTTCCCGCTGAAGGCGTCCGATAGTAGGTCTTGACCCGCCGCATATAGCCCTAGCTTTTTAGCTACGCTCGTCGCCTCCTTAAAGGCGTTCCAAGCTATGCCGTGTATATCTGGATGATCCTCTCCCTTATCATGAGTCATGATTAAGTGTATATCGTCTCCAACTCTAGTTACGTAGAAATCGATAATCGTGCCTTTATCTACAGCTTCCTTTAGCACCTTCTTCGCCGCTTCTAACTGTAAAGGATGAGGACGGCAATGTCCAGCGATAGAACCTACATCTGCTTTTATATCGGAAATAGTTATTCTCATGCTCTCCAGATGGCGTTCTATCGTCGCTCTATTTAAGATTTTAAGGAGGGGCTTAAAGTTTATTTTCCTTAAAGCTTTTCAACTTAACTATGTTCGCTAAGGTAGTTACGGAGGGAGTTGGAGAAGGTAGGTTGAGGGTTGAGGCGGTCGCTTTAGACGTAGAATCGTCTACCTTAATTTGGATCTTAGGAGGAGAAAGGCCGCATATAGGAGCGGTAGCCGTTGCTCAGAAGAGGCCTAGTTTGAGAGATCCTAGGCGGTTATCGTGTAACGTATCGGTCATATCCTTACTCGGACATAAGGAAGAGGAGCTGGTTTTCGAGATCGCTAAAAGGTGTTTTGAAAGGCTGAAGAAAGACGTAGCGATAGCTATAGGCGTTCACGTAGAGAAAGCTACGGATGAGGAGATAGATATCTTAGTACGGAACTGCAGGAGCGTTCTCTCCAAGTTGTTAGACAGGCTAGCTTAAGACGTAATTTCCTTAGACCCTTCGATAGCGTTTTTAAGTATCCTAGTAGCCATTTCTACAGTTTGCTCTTTATCTAAATTTAAGCCATCTTCTTTAGATACTTTCTGTAACATGTTCGCAATTATATCGACTATATCGTTCTCCTTCAAAGCTACGCCTATTGTTGAGAAGGATCTTAAAATCGCGAATGTGAAATTAGTGAGACTTGGCTGTTAAATATTGTAGTTAATGAGGGCTAGAGATGCTATCTATCCTATCTTCTAAAGCCCTCCTAACCTCCTCTTTCAGCACTTCCTCGACGTCGCTCATCGCCTTATCATCTACTGGTCGTATATAAGCTCCCTTAAAGAGCGTTCTAAGGTATAGCGTTAAATAGAGAGGACGGATAGGATTGGATAGATGAACGTTAAATCGCTGCTTTTGCTCTCCATACTGCTCCTACCTCCTTTAGCTGTAGCGATCGCTAACCCCATACCTATTCCAACCGTTCCTCTAGAAAACGAGGATATTACGATAACGATTGAAAGGGGAAATGGGTGTTTTACAGTTAACGTTACGGGTATATACGAATTTGGAAAACCTGTAGGTTTCCAAGGCGAAGTACTAATCAAATTTCCCGTCCCTCGAAATGTAGAGAAGCTAGTAGTTGAAGTAGGAGGGAAGGAGGTGGAATGGTCGTATAATGGAAGCTATCTGCCTAAGCCTATCGAAGTTGAAATGAAGGTCGTTCAGTGGACCCAGCCTATAGTAAACGAAAGTTTAGAGAAGGTAAGGGTTTCCTACGTACATAAGGCTATAGATTTAGGAAATAATACCTTCTTGATCGTTTATGCGTTAGGCTCTTCTAAGTTAAACGTTGAGTACGCAAAGGGTTGTCCTTACGAGATAAGGCTTAACCTGCCTAGCGGGGTAAAGGCTCAAGTTCTAGCCTCTAAGGTAGATGAGGGAACTGGTAAGAAGGAATATGAGTGGATTAGAGTGAATAGATCCATGACTATTCAAGGGAAGCTCGATTTATCCAACATGTTCGATGATTTCTACGTTAAAGTAGAGGAAGGATATCCGTGGGTTCCAGCGCAGCCTTTAAACGTAGATCTCAAGGCTTTAGTTGAGGGGAGGCAAGCAATCATTACCGCCGTTTTGATTCTGCCCCATCCGGCCTTCGAGATCTCCTACGTTTCTTACAGCGTGAAGGGAAACGTTATCGAAGGGAGGATGGACCTTATAGCCTATACAGGTCCGGTTATCCAAGTTATATCTACGAGGAACGTTACCTACGTGATAGATAACTTAGATTCGGGAAGCTACGAGTTCCAGCTATGTATAAACGGAAAATATTCATCGTCGGTAAACTTCCAAATTAGCGAAGATCGAGGAATGGAGAAATGGCAGGCTTACCTCATAGTATTCATTATAAGCGTGGCAATATTCTCGGTAGGCGCAGCGCTTTTAAGATACTCAGTTAAACCTCGATCATGAAGCTTAAAACGTTAGGAGGAGTACTAGGCGTTTTATCCTCGCTAATACCATTATCTTGCATCTTCTACTCCATATCGATATCTCCGTGGTTTAGCTTTCATCATAACGCTCTAAGCGATCTTGGAGTTAGAGCCCCAAGCGCGCTTATCTTCAACTTAGGGCTTATCTTAGGAGGAGCTTTAGGCGTTTTACTCTCCTCGATTTTAATATACGGGTTTAAAGGGTATTTAAGAGGGTTAATTGGCTCTACCTTCCTCCTCCTAACTACCTTATCCTTATCGCTAATTGGCCTTTTTACGGAGGAAAGCGGCGCTATCCACTTATACGTATCTATAGCCTTTTTCGTTCTACTCCCGATCGCTCAAATTTCGTTTAGCATCGTACTTAAGAGGTTGGTGAAAGAATGGCCCCTATCAGTTGTATTTGGAGCGATAAGCGCGTTAGTATGGGTTTTCCCGTGGAAGGCCGCAGCGATTCCTGAACTGATTTCATCTCTAAGCGGAAGCGCATGGATTATATGGATAAGCCTGCTTTTAATTACGGAGAGGTTAGATGAGGATCGCCGGTTGCGATCGATGTTTTAGGGAGCTCGAATAGAAGAAAGGGGATAGCCCTTTGCCCTCCGCCAAGCCCGTTCTGTCCTTCGGGATTTATTCTAAGGAGGATTTAGGAGAAGGAGCCGGCTTAGTATATCGCTAGCGATATCTTTAAATATATCGCATGCGATATCATTAGCGATATGAGCGGTAGAAGCGTAATACCTAGGGGGATTTCGAGGTACATTATACTAGCCCTGTTGAGCGAGAAGCCTATGACGGGAAAGGAGATAATTGAGGAAGCTGAGAGGATGAGCGGAGGGGTCTGGAGGCCCTCTCCCGGCTTAGTATATCCGCTGCTGGGCAAGCTCTTATCCGAAGGCCTTATCGAAGAGGCGGAACGCGGATATAAGATAACCGAGAAGGGGAGAGGAGAGCTCTTAGAATATCTGAGGTCGAGAGAGGAGTTTGAAAAGAGGTTCGGTTGGCTAGTAAGCCTCTTCCTGTTGAGCGGTAAGAGCATCGTAGACGGGATCTCTACGTTCCTAGATTACGTAGGAAGGACGCTGTCATCCTTGGGATACGAGGAGAGGGCGATGTACAGGAAGGTCTTGGAAAGGGAGCTGGAAAGGTTACGCAAGGAGGAAGAGAAGGCTAAACGTCAATAGAAGTCGCTCCCGAACGTTACTCAAGGCGTAAAACTCCCCATTTTTATTTTTTATAAGCGCAATTAATTGGGAACATTATTTAAGGACGTAAAACATACGTCTTAAGTTGTTAAAGCTAGAGTTTAGGAGAGGGCAGGAAGAGGTAGCTAGGAGGATAATCGAGGGGCTTAGGGCAGGTAAGCACGTTTGTCTGCAGGCTCCAGCTGGATACGGAAAGACCATCTTAGCCCTTTACTCCTTAATTGAATTCATGGGGGAGAACTTCAGGGTAATATGGGCCGTAAGAACTGGAAATGAAACCGATAGGCCTATTGAAGAGCTTGAGAAGCTAAGGGCGGATATCCCGGCTATGTCCTTTAGAGGCAAGAGGGACATGTGCCTATTGGCTAAGGAGGTGAAGGCGAGGACTTACGAAGGAGTTGAGAACTTATGTAGGTTGAAGAAGCGTAAATGCCCTTACTACTCCGCTTTAGATAAAGCCTCGATAAGGCTCCATAAGCCCATGACCTTCTCCGAGATATACAAGCTCGCTAAGGACGAGAAGGTATGTCCTTACTACTTACAACATAAGCTGTTGAGGCAGGCTAGGTTGGTATC
>CALBHZ010000209.1 GCA_937892815.1 uncultured archaeon
AAACACGATATTAACCCTCGCGCCTTCCGGAAGCATCATGTCCATCATTGTCTTCTTCTCTACGCTCTTCCCCTTCCCTCTACTTATAATCCAGTTAACTACCTTTTCAAGCTCCTTATCGTTTAAAATGAAATCGGTATCCATCATACCCTTTCTTCTATGGCACACCTTCCAGCTCTTATTAGGTCCAATGCACATCACCTCCTCAAGCTCCTCGTCATTTATCATGGCTAGAATCTTATCCTCAGGACTTCCTTCAAGCGTTTTGTATACCTCCATTAGAATCACCCTATAACTAAGTATACCGGAGCAAATCCCAGTAGAGCTCCCAATGGAAATAGCAAAAGGACGTCCTTGCTCATTCCCGAAGCGAAATATGAGAGGCTGAAGGCCGCTATTCCGGCCATTAGCCCATATAGCTTGAATAGCTCAGTAAAGAAGAATAAAAGCGTAGATTCCGTTCTCATCGATACGAGAACCACGCTTAAGATGGCGAGCATTAAGGGGGTTAGAGTAAGGTTCATTGCAGCGATTCCCAAAGCCCTTTTCCTCCTCTCCCTATTAAGAGAAACCAGCCATCTATTAGAGGTCGCTAGGAAATCTAGTAGATCGGCTATCGGAGAACCCTGCTCTATACCCTTCGCTATCAAGCTCATTGAGAAGGAGAAGGATCTACTTTCCTTAAAATCCTTTAGCGCTTTAACTAGAGCCTCACTAACGCTCAAGCCGTCCTTTACCTCCTTTAGAACTCTTTTGAAGTAAGGCTTGACGCTTTTAGGACCGTTAACGTACATCTCCTTTATCGCGTATTCTATCGAGTATCCCTTTTTGACTACAGCCGAAATACCGTGCAATACCTCAGGCAGGTCTTCTTCCGCCTTCCTTACCCTCCTTAACGTAACGTATCTCCACATGAAAATTATTAAGCCAACTACGCTGAATCCTAAGATTAGACAGAAGGCCGTAGCCCAGATCATTTCCTCGCTTCCCTCCATCCAAGCAAGGTTATGATAAACATGGCAAAGAAGCCCGCGGGTAGGGATAATAGAGCGATCAGCTCAGCTCCTCTAAAGAAACCGCTAAAAGGTCCTAAAGGCATGCTCGCTATTATAGATGCAAGGGAGCCTACAATGGCGAAGGATAGAACCGAAACGATTAGAGCTGATGAGTACGATGAAAACCTTTTCATGCTTTTTTCTAAGACCTTCCTCTCTTCTTTATATCCGTAACGAAGTATTTCCTCTAGTCTAGGCTCTATTTCCCCCAGCTCTCCTTTAGCTGCCTTGGTTAACACGGAGAAGTATTCCTTCATTATCCCCTTTTCTAGTTTAGATGCCCTTTCTAAGGCCTCAGGCAGCTCCATCCCCCGATTAATTGCCCTTACGATCCTAACGAAAATGCCCTTCTCTTCTCTCTTTGCTAATTCATGTACTATCTTTTCTACTCCGTATCCAGCCTTTAAGAAAGCG
>CALBHZ010000210.1 GCA_937892815.1 uncultured archaeon
TTTCAAGCAGAAGACGGCATACGAGATGTAGAGAGGTCTCGTGGGCTCGGAGATGTGTATAAGAGACAGGGAGTACGGGACAAATGATAAAAGAAGTCGCTTCTTTCGCCTCCAAGAACTATAAGCTCTTTTCAAAGATGGTGGAGGTCGCATCTACAATATCCGTTAATCTCGTAAGATACCTTGAAAGAGGAGAGATGGAAAGGATTGGATATTTAATGAATATGAATCATGAAATGCTAAGAGTGATAGGAGCTTCAAATTCTATTCTCGACAGGATTGTATACGGAAGTAGACCTTTTTGTTTTGGAAGTAAGCTTACGGGAGCAGGAGGAGGTGGATGTACGATACACTTGGTAAAAAGGGAAAGAACGAAAGATCTCAATAGCTTTTTAAGTAAGACCTGCTACAAAAGCATGTTCGTAAAAGCTGGTGTTGAAGGGGTTAAATCTTGGAGGATACGGAATTAAAGGAAGTCATAGTAAAACTTGGAGGCTCCCTAATTACTCATAAAGATAAACCAATGTCCGTAAACGTAAAATCCTTGAAAAGGGCTGTAAGTATGTTAAAAATAGCAAACACGAGATACTTTTTAGTACATGGAGGAGGTTCTTTTGGCCACTTTATGGCTTTAAGGTTCAATCTCTCATCTACGTCTAAAACTACGTCCATAGAAGGAATTTCTGAGACTAAGGCGGTAATGCAGGAACTAAATTCTTGGGTTCTGAGGATCTTAGTAAATGAGGGTTTTAGGCCATACACGATTCCTCCACAATTCCTCTTTAAAAGTTGGAATTTGGTACGATCTCTGATGGAGCGGGGTTTAACTCCTCTAAGCTACGGAGATGTTATCTGGGATCGAGGATTTAGGATTATTAGCGGAGATGAAATAATTAAGGAAGCTGCTAAAATACTTAAACCTAAGATGGTGATCTTCGCCATGAGAGCTCCCGGAATTTTAGAAAATGTTGAAGACGAAAACAGCTTAATTAAAGATCTCAAAGAGAAAAAACTTCCCTCTTTCAAACCTGCACAATACGATGTAACTGGAGGGATAAGGAGGAAGATCGAGATAGCCTTTGAGATAGCGAAATTGGGAATAGACGTAATCTTTGTAAAGGGAGATAGCGAGGAGCTCGCTAAAGCTATAAAAGGCTTACCGTTTAGAGGAACGGTAGTTAAAGGGTGTAGAGATCTTGAATAATAACGTGCAGGATAGGAAGGTAGACCATCTCTCCATTTGCCTTAATCGAGAAGTTGAATCTAAAAACGAGTCAACATGGTTTGAATATGTATACTTGGTACATCAAGCGCTTCCTGAAATTGATTTTAAATCCGTAGATACATCGGTCGAGTTTTTGGGAAAAAAGCTCTCCGCTCCATTATTAATAGATTGTATGACAGGGGGCCCTAAGTTTTCAAGGGAAGTAAACTCAATACTAGCTTCGGTGGCTAGAGATCTAAATATTGGTATGGGAGTTGGAAGCCAAAGAGCCGCTCTTATAAACCCGGAATTAGCGAAGAGTTTTTCGGTCGTAAGGGAGATAGCGCCCGAAATATTTGTTATGGCGAACATAGGAGGGCCACAGCTTTCTAGAGGCTTTAACATAGACGATGCTAAGAGGATTATTGAAATGGTTAAAGCTGATGCCTTAGCCGTACATTTAAATCCCTTACAAGAGCTCGTCCAAATAGAAGGAGAACCATATTACAAAGGAGTCTTCTCAGCTTTAGAAAAGCTCGTATCTGAACTAGATGTTCCCATAATAGTAAAGGAAGTAGGATGTGGGATATCTAGGGAGGTTGCCTTAAAGTTAGAAATGATAGGCGTTAAAGCAATTAATGTAGCAGGATTAGGGGGTACAAGTTGGGCTGGAGTTGAGGCCATAAGAGCCGAGGAGATGGGAGATAAATATAAAGCGAGATTAGGGAGAACTTTTTGGGATTGGGGAATACCTACGGCGGCTTCAATTTTAGAAGTAAGGAGTGTAACGAAGCTACCTATCATAGCTTCTGGAGGGATAAGAAGTGGAATCGATATAGCTAAGGCTATAGCGCTGGGCGCCGATCTTGCTGCTATAGCCCTTCCGGTAATAAGGAAGGCAATTAAACAGGGTAAAGATAAAACTTACTCCTACTTAAAGGGGGTAGTAGACGAGTTAAAAGCAGCTATGTTCTTAACTGGAGCGTTAAATATAAACGAAATGAAAAGGAAAAGATACATATTAGTTGGAAAGCTGAAAGACTGGGCAGATAGCCTTGGACGATGAAGAATTTAAAGCTGAGCTAAAGAGGATAGCTAAAAAGGTAACCGATTTCATACTCTCAACTTTAAGAGGAGAGCCTCAAGTATTGTATAACGCTGGACTACATCTAGTGAAATCCGGAGGTAAAAGATTACGCCCCTTCATCGTATTAAAATCCTACAATTTGTACAGGGAGGGAGAGGAGGAAGTATTGCCGGCCTCAGCCGCTTTAGAACTTGTTCATAACTTTACTTTAATACATGACGATATTATGGATAGGGATGACTTTAGACATGGCGTACCTACGGTACATAGAGCTTATGGGGACGCGATGGCCATTCTAGCAGGGGATATGCTTTTCGCAGAAGCCTTCAAGCTCCTCACTGAAACACCAGCGCTCGATGACTATAAATTGAAGCTCGCGGTTGCAACTCTATCCAAGGCAAGCGTAGAGCTATGTGAGGGACAGTCAGAAGATGTTTTCTCTGTGTCTAGGGATTTCAATGAGACCTCTTACTACATGCTGATAAACAAGAAAACTTCATCTCTACTTGCAGCCTCCAGCTCTATAGGGTGTATAGCTGGAGGAGGGGATGAAGACGATTTAAAAAACGCCGAGCTTTTCGGCAGGAAGCTAGGGGTCGCTTTCCAGATAATAGACGATCTGCTAGGCGTTATAGGAGATCCAAAGATCACCGGAAAACCAGTTGGAGGAGATCTTAGAGAAGGGAAGAAAACGCTTCCTATCTTCTTGGCTATAAGCAAGGCAGATAGCAACGAGAGGAAGTTAATAGAGAGGGTACATGGTAATTCGTCGGCTACGGACGAGGAAATAGAAAAGGCCGTTAGCTTAATTAGAAGATTAGGAGTTGAAGGTGAGGTGAGAAGGATAGCAAAACGTCACGCCAGTCAAGCGCTTCACCATTTAAACCTCCTTCCATATGGACCTGGAAAGGCGTGGCTAGAGAAGCTGGTTGATTTTGTGGTTAAGAGAAGACACTAGGTATGATTTCGAACATTGAGAAGTTAATAAGAAAGTACGTTCTTTTAAACGCTATTAAGCATGATGGAAAACCTAGCGTTAAAGCCGTTATCGGAAAGGTAATCGCGGAAAATCCAGAATTAAAGAAATCGATTAAGGAGGTACTAAACAAAGTAGAAGAGATCTGTAACGTTATCTCAAAGCTGAGCATAGAAGAACAAGAGGAGATGTTAAGGAAAGAATTTTCTGAAGTCCTAATTGAAAAGAGGAAAAGAGAAGAGGAGAGGAAGCTTCCTCCACTTCCTAATGCAGATAAATACGAAGAGATTAGAACGAGATTTGCCCCCAATCCAGATAGCGTGTTACATCTAGGATCTGCTAGAGCGATAATATTGTCCCATGACTACGCTAGAATGTACAATGGGAAGTTCATACTTAGGTTCGAGGATACGGATCCTAGACTAAAGAGGGCAAACTTAATCTTCTATAACTATATTAGAGAAGATCTGAGATGGCTTAACTGTAAATGGGATGAAGAATATATTCAGAGCGATAGATTGGAGCTGTACTATAAGGTAGCTAGAGAACTAATTGAGAGAGGGGGAGGTTATGTATGTACTTGTCCTAAAGATAGATTCAGAGAATTAATCGCTTCATCTAAACCATGTCCATGTAGAAACCTATCTATCGGGGCGCATTTAGATAGATGGGAGAAGATGTTAAATGGTACGTATGATGAGGAAGAGGCCGTTTTAAGGGTAAAGACCGATCTACATCATCCTAATCCAGCCGTTAGGGATTGGCCAGCGATGAGGATCATAGATCCGGAGAAGCATCCCCATCCTAGGAAGGGAAAGAGGTACAGGGTATGGCCGCTGTACAATATGGCGGCCATACCCTGTACCTCTTTCCCTTCCTAGGATGGGGA
>CALBHZ010000211.1 GCA_937892815.1 uncultured archaeon
ATGATACGGCGACCACCGAGATCTACACCGTCTAATTCGTCGGCAGCGTCAGATGTGTATAAGAGACAGGTTCTGTAGAGCTAGATACTCTAGCTATAAATAGAGCGGGTCTTACTGCTTCGGATGTAAATAAACAGATTGAAACAGCAGTTAAAGAAGCGAAAAAAAGGTACGAGGAACTGAGGCGGCTTATTCCAGAACCAGATTTTAAAGGTAGGAACGTCCTCGTCG
The DNA here is from genome assembly GCA_937892815.1 of uncultured archaeon. Lineage (GTDB taxonomy): Archaea > Thermoproteota > Nitrososphaeria > Conexivisphaerales > CALBHZ01 > CALBHZ01. The sequence goes on from CALBHZ010000211.1 coordinate 232, forward strand.
TGGACGACGGTTTGGCTACAGGCTATACGATGATGCTTGCATGTAAGGTCGTAAAGGAGAGAGGTGCTTCAAAAGTTATGGTAGGGGCTCCTACCGGAAATCCGAGAGCTTTATCTCTAATAAGCCCATTTGCAGCCTTCATTATATGTTTAAACGTAAGATCTACTCCCATATTCGCTGTTGCAGATGCTTATCAAAATTGGTACGATTTAAGTGGAGAGGAGGTTAGGACGTTAATCACAGAATACCTTAAGAGTAAAACTTGAAAGGGGTATATACCTTAATACTACTTCTAAGGAAAAAGAAGAAGGTTTACAAATGGTCATTACAGCCGGGTTATTATTACTATACTGGAAGCGCTTTAAATAACTTAGAGGCTAGGGTTAAGAGACATTTTAAGAAAGAGAAGAGGAAGAGATGGCACATAGACTACCTTACAACCGATGACGACGTTGAACTAATTGGAGCCATCTGTGCTGGGACGAACGTTAAGATGGAATGTAAAGTGAACCGGGCTATTTCTAAGCTCGGAGAAGTTATCGTGGGCTTTGGAAGCTCCGATTGTAAGTCAAAATGTGGAGGTCACTTATTTAGAACTGAAGAACTTAAGCGCTCAGAGATTTTAATGGAATACAGGAGGTTGGGTTTAAATCCTTACGTAATAAGTTTCACCGCAGTTTAATTAATTCATTCAAATAGATAACCTCAACCTTTTTATTCTTCAAACACCAATATTTTATGAATGGACGAAACCCAGCTATTAAGTAGTGGGTTTATAATCGTAGGAGCTTATGACGATAAGGTAAGGAGAACGCTTTTTGGAATGGCGAAAGGTAAGGCTCCACAACAAGAGCTAGCTAGAGCAGCCGGAGAATTGAATAAGCTTCTCTATAGGATATTCGTAGATGAATTAAAATTAGATAAGGGAGACGTCGTTAGGGTGAAGATACCGTACGTTATTAAAGATGGAAAGGTTTTCTGGGATTATCCTCAACTCTCAATTGAAGTATATAAGAAGATGAAGGAGGAAGAATTGAAAAAGGTAGTAGATAAGGTGATTAAGGAAATTGAGGTAGTAATCGTTGAAAAGCCTCTCTATATACTGAAGCCTAGAACTACTACCTTAACTGGAGAAATCGTATTCGACGTAGTAATTAAGGATAGAAAGGTAGGATCGGTTAAGGCCATTAAGGAAGGAGATAAATGGAGAATATGGGGAGCTGTTTTAGAACCATTTCCTTCGATCTTTGAGGGAGAGGAAATAGAAGTGAGTATGACAGATGAGCTACAGGCGATCTTTGGAGGACTAATGAAAAAGGGAAAAATAATTGATAAAAAGAAGGCGTTAGGATTCCTGAAGGATTTAGGACTTTCCTAGCGTAGCTTTTGCAAGGTTAAGCCTAGATCCCTCCAGTATCGATCTCACTTGTCTTTTAGTTAAGCTATGCACGACCTTGAAGCTAACCCCCTTATTAACGACCTTTACCTCGAGCTCCTTCCCTCCTCCTTCTAACGTACTTCTCACCTTCTCTATCCTTAAGGTATCTCCTTGATCTACTTTATCGTAGTCGGATGCGTTCGCGAACGTTAGAGGAAGTATGCCGAAGTTAGCTAAGTTCCCGTGATGGATCCTAGCGAAGGATTTGGCTATAACGGCCTTTAAGCCTAAATACCTAGGAGCTATAGCTGCATGTTCCCTACTGCTTCCTTGACCGTAATTATAGCCGCCTATTACGAAGCCTCCCTTGTTTTCCTTGGCTCTTTTCGGAAAGCTTTCATCTACTCTAGTAAACGTGTACTCCGAAATCTTAGGTATATTGGATCTGTACTTTAAGATGTGAGCTCCCGCAGGTAGTATGTGATCCGTAGTTATATCATCTCCTACTTTAAGTAAGACGGCTCCTTCGAGCACCTCGGGAATGGGTTCGAACTTAGGTAGCGGTACTATATTAGGTCCTCTAATTACCTCTACCCTTTCCGGTTCGAGAGACGGAGGAAGGATTAAGGAATCGTCGATCGGAACATCGGAGGGTAGATCGAAAACGGGAGCTTCGCCTAACTTCCTAGGATCTGTTATCTCTCCAAATACCCCCGTTGCAACGGCTACTTCTGGGCTTGATAGGTAAACTTTAGCGTTAGGTGTTCCGCTTCTTCCCTCAAAGTTGCGGTTAAAGGTCCTTACCGATACGCCTCCCCACGGAGGAGCTTGTCCCATTCCAATACATGGTCCACAAGCAGGCTCTAAGATCCTAGCTCCAGCTTTAATCATATCGGCCAAGGCTCCGTTCCTTATAATTAACTCGAGTACCTGTCTAGATCCGGGAGATACGACGAAGCTAACGTTAGGATCGACCTTATGTTTCTTGAGAACCCAAGCGACTATCATTAAATCCCTATAAGAGCTGTTAACGCAGCTCCCTATGCAGACCTGATCTACCTTAGTACCTTCTACTTCTTTAACCGGTTTAACGTTTCCTGGACTATGAGGTAAAGCGATCAAGGGCTCAATTTCCGATAGATCGATAACTATCTCTTCATCATATGATGCATCCGGATCCGGCTCAATAGGCTTCCATACGCCCTCCCTTTTTTGAAGCTTCAGAAAACGAAGCGTTTGTTCATCGCTTGGAAATATCCCGGTAGTTGCCCCCGTTTCCAAAACCATGTTTGCTATAGTCGCTCTTTCGTATACGTTTAACGTCTTTACGCCATCTCCAACGAATTCATATACCTTTCCTACCCCTCCTTTTACACCAACCCTCCTCAAGAGTTCGAGGATGACATCTTTAGCTGAAACCCATTGTCTTAACCTACCCCTCAGCTCCACCTTAACTACTTTAGGCATTTTGAAGTAGAAGGGTTCTCCTGCGGTTGCTAAAGCTACTTCAAGCCCCACCAGCTCCTATAGCAACCATCCCCATCGCGCCTCCTGTGGTCGTATGGCTATCCGCTCCCAACAGAGTTTTTCCCGGAGCTGCGAACCTTTCCAAATGTACTTGATGACATATACCATTGCCAGGCTTAGAGAAGTATATGCCGTACTTAGCACATGCTGTTTGCATATACCTATGATCATCTGTATCCTCAAAGCCTGTTTCTAATGTTTTATGATCTGCGTACCAAACGGATATTTCCGTTTTAGCTTTCGGGACACCTATAGACTCGAACTCCAGTAAAGCCATAGTTCCCGTAGCGTCTTGAGCAAGTGTTTGATCTATCTTTATTCCGATTTCCTCTCCAGGTTCTAACCTTCCCTCAACTAGATGTTCCTTAATTATTTTTTCAAATATAGTTAAGCCCATAGAACCTCCTTTAGTAGTTAGCGTTACTTAAAAATAAATTTAGCGTTAAGCAGGTCATTGGAAAAGTTCGTAACGTAGCCTTTCCGTCTAAAAATGTTTCTATCAATTATACAATGGTAAAAGTTAAAAGAGGTTTACGGCATAAAGAGTTGGGATTGACCTTTGTGGAAATAGTTGAGAAGGAAAAAATCGAGGCGAAAGGACTGGTAGCGTTGGAGGGAATGCCCGATGTTGGACTTGTAGGGGTTATTGCTACTTCGTATTTAGTAGACGCCTTGAAGATGAGAGAAGTAGCTTACATTAAGACAGATCTCATGCCGCCTATTAGAGTATTACATGAGGGGAAGCTTAAAAATCCAATTAGGATTTATTCCAACGAAAAATTTATCATATTGACCTCTGAGCTTGCTATACCTCCTGATTTGATATATCCTTTAGCGAAGAAGGTGGTAGAGTGGTTTAGGGATAAAGGGATTTCGATGATAATTTCAATTAACGGCTATCCGTACAAGGATAGGTTGGAAATCGAGGTCCCTAAGGTATTTGGAGTGGCTAACATGGAATCGATGAAGGAGTTCTTGAAAAGGCAAAACATTGAAGTAATAGAAGAGGGGTTTATAGCTGGGTTTTACGCCGTTTTATTAGATGAGGCGTCGCATATCGGAGTACCGGGAGTAGCTTTGCTTGCTCAGGCCTTCCCCAGGTATCCAGATCCAGGCGCAGCGGCTTCCGTAATTAGGGTACTTTCAAAAATATTGGAGTTCGACGTGGACGTTAAGCCCTTATTAGAAAAAGCCGATGAAATAAGGGTGAAAGTGAGGGATCTAATGAAGCAAACACATGCGATGATGGCTGGCATGAAAAAGGGCGTCGAGCAGCAAATACCAGCTATGTATAGGTGATAGATATGAGTTGGAGCTCTTTTTTCGATGAATTCTTCGGACCTAGCGTAGATGAAAAAGAGAGATGCATCGAACCCTTAACGGATGTAAGGGAGACCGATGATGAAGTCGTAATATCGGTCGACTTACCTTTCGTAGTTTCCAAGGAGGATATCGAGGTTTACGTAACCGAAGATTCGATAGAGATTACGGCTAGAACGAAGAGGAAGATTAGGTGGAGTAGATGGGGTGCTCATCATCGTTACGTCGAATTCAACCATTACAGGAAGAGAATTGAGCTACCTATTTTAGTAGACCCCAACGAAGTTAGAGCTACATTTAGATCGGGAATATTAGAAGTGAGGTTGAGAAAGAAAAAGAAGAGGGTACAGATTAAGATCGAGTAGCTATCCTGGCTGAGTTACCTTTATAGCTCCTTCGGGACACTGTACTTCGCAGGCCATGCAGAAGATGCATTCGTTCTCCTTAACTGGATCGGACTTCTTATCCGATTTTGGATGTCCAGGAGTATCTACCATCTCAAACACGTCTACGGGACATACGTCTACGCAAATAGCATCCCCATTGCATAAATCCCAATCAACGGCAACGATAGTACCGTGGATGCCTAGCTTAGTAGGAGGCTCCACCGGTCCCCAGACCTTATGTCCCCGGTGTTCCTCAACTACCTGCCTATTTTTCTGAAAATCCGGATCGATCGGCAAGTTACATCACCTCTTTAGGCTAGAAATTTATACAAATTAACTTTACGGCCATAAGCCTCTCTTCTTTACAGCATCCGCTACTCTTTGTACGGCGAGCATCATAGCGGCCGTCCTCATATCTACGTTCTTCTCCTTGTGTATCTTGTACACTTCGTTAAACGCTTTAACTATCTTATCATGTAACTTCATGTTTACCTCCTCTTCCGTCCATTGAACCCTCATTAAGTTCTGAACCCATTCGAAGTAGCTTACGGTCACCCCTCCTGCATTAGCTAATATATCCGGAACCACTAGTATCCCTTTCTCGAAAAGTATCTTATCCGCCTCAGGTGTAGTTGGACCGTTAGCTCCTTCCGCTACTACCTTAGCCTTGACTTCATTTGCGTTTTTCTCGGTTATAACACCTTCTAAAGCCGCAGGAATTAAGATGTCAACGTTTAATGTAAGTAGCTCCTCATTAGTTATTTCCCTAGCTCCAGGAAAGCCTACTACCGAGCCGGTCTTCTTTTTGTGTTCTAAGACCTTTTGAGGGTTTAAGCCGTCGGAATTATATATGCCTCCTTTAGAGTCGCTTACAGCTACTACCTTAGCTCCATATAGCTCGTTTATCACTGCAGCAGCATAGAAGCCCACATTTCCGTATCCCTGTACGGCGACCGTCGCGTTCTTGATCGGTATGTTAAGAGCTTTAGCCGCCTCGACCGCCGCGATTGCCGTACCCCTCCCCGTCGCTTGTTTTCTACCTAGGCTTCCCCCTAGCTCAACGGGCTTACCAGTTACTATAGCGGGTTCGAACCTTCCAACTAGCTGACTGTAAGTATCTAGAATCCAGGCCATATGTTGAGGACCGGTGTATACGTCGGGTGCTGGAATATCGATATACGGTCCGATTATAGGAGCTATGGCGACCGTATATCTTCTAGTTAACCTCTCTATCTCCCCCTCGGATAGCTCCTTGGGATTAACGGCTATGCCTCCTTTAGCTCCTCCGTACGGGAGATCTACGACCGCCGTCTTCCACGACATCCACATAGCTAAAGCCCTCACTTCGTCTATCGTAACATTTGGATGATATCTTATACCTCCCTTAAACGGACCCCTCGCATTATTATGTTGTACTCTATAGCCCTGGAAGACCTTAATGCTTCCATCGTCCACTGTCTCTTATACACATCTGACGCTGCCGACGAATTAGACGGTGTAGATCTCGGTGGTCGCCGTATCATTAAA
>CALBHZ010000212.1 GCA_937892815.1 uncultured archaeon
ATCTACACCGTCTAATTCGTCGGCAGCGTCAGATGTGTATAAGAGACAGATAATAATTGATGCACAAGGATTTAAGAGATTTCCTCAAAATATTAGAAGAGGAAAACCAGTTAATAAGAGTAAAGGAGGAGGTAGATGACAAGTACGAAATAGCTACTATCTTATGGGAACTTCATGAAAAGATGGGAATGGACGCTCCGGCTGTAATATTCGAAAAAGTAAAGGGGTACGAAGTACCAGTTGTGAAGAACGTGCTAGGAAATTACAAGAGGATAGCCCTAGCTTGTCATATGGAGAACTGGAAGAAGGCAACGAAGAGAGACGTGGTTATGCACTTGGTCGATGTGTTTAAGGATAGATCGAAATGGCTTAAGCCGAAAGAAATAGATCCTAAAGATGCTCCATGTAAAGAAGTTGTAAAGATCGGAGATGAAGCGAACCTAGACTGGATCCCGATACTGAAGTGGCATCCTCATGATGGAGGTCCTTACATACTAATGGGAGAAGCTATAACCAAGGATCCAAAATGGGGTCATAACGTTGGAGTTTACAGAATAATGAAGAGGGATTCGAAGACCTGTAACATCGTAGCTAGTGCGCTCCAAGATATAGGAATTTACGTCTCGAGGGCGAGGATTAAGAAGAGGGAGGAGATAGATATCGCTATAGCGATAGGAGGGGATCAAACGTTATACGTAACTGGAGGGATTAAGTCTCCCGAAATAGGGAGGGATAATGAATACTTAATAGCGGGCGCGCTTAAGGGAGAGCCTGTTGAAGTCGTTAAGGGAGAGACCGTTGATCTACTAGTACCGGCCAATGCTGAGATCGTGATAGAGGGGAAGTTAAGCACTAAAGTGGAGGACTTAAAGGAAGAAGGGCCCTTCAGCGAATGGATGGGGTATGCTGGCGCTAAAACTCTACAGCCCATATTTAAGGTAACTGCCATAACTCATAGGAAAAGCCCATATTATCAATCATGTATTTCAGCTCATCCTCTAAGCGAGACCACCGTCTTATACTCGATTCCCTATATAAGGTTCTACGTTGAAATGAGCGAGAGGATTCCGGGGTTTAGAGATCTAAATATGCCGCTTGAGTTAAGGATGTTCTACGCCGTTATATCGATAAAGAAAAGGTATCCGGGATGGGGGAAGACCGCGGGATATGCAGCTTTAGGTTCTGGATACGGCACAGCTAACTTAGTCGGAGTTATAGTCGTAGACGAAGACGTGGATGTCTACGATATGAATCAAGTTATGACGGCTATAGCGACTAGAGTTGATCCAGAGTTAGATATCGTGATACTGCCTCCTACGACGACGCACTCGTTAAATCCAAGCGCTAGGGCTATATTGCCGGTTAGAGAACCAGGTCTAGCCTTTGGAATGTGTTCTAGGATGATAATAGACGCAACTAGAAAGTTTGAGGATGAATATGGAAGAGCTAGAGCGACTCCTAACTACGTTGAAAGGTCTCCAGATCCAGAAACTCTGGAAAAAGTAAGGCAGAAGTGGAAGGAGTACGGTTTACCGTAGATCCTCTTTTTATTTTCTTTAAATTTCAATACCTATCTTATACCCTTCCCTTATCGCATCTAGGAACTTCCTCGGCTCTAAGCAGTCTCCTATTAACCTTACTTCGTAACCCTCAAGCTCTTTTAACAGCCCTCTATTTGGAACCATCCCTATTGCGTTTACTATGAGATCAGCGTAAAGCTCTACAACCTTTCCCTCTACCTTAACTATCGCTTTTTTATCCCTGATCTCCTCTAACTTAGCCTTAGTTAATATCTTCACTCCCTTTTCTCTGAGGCGCTTTAAAAGCAACCATCTTTCAACCAACTCTACCTCTCTTCCTACCTTTTCAAGCATTTCTATAACGGTTACCTTCGTCTCCTTACTATCGGATAGGAGATCGGCCACCTCTAGGCCTACTTCTCCTCCTCCAACAATTAAAACCTCACCTTTGACGTCCACCTTCTTCTCAAGCAATTCAACAGCGTTTACTATTGTAGGATTGCCGAATATAGGAACATTAAGCTCTTTGTGCATCGCTCCCGTAGCAAGTATTACTACATCCGGACTTTCCTCATCTACTAACTTCCTATTTACCTCCTTTTTCAAGATCGTTTTCACGTCAAGTTTCTTTAACATATATCCGTAGTACTCAATTAATCTCTTAATATCCTCCTTGTAAGGAGGGATGTGTGCGACTCTTAGCATCCCCCCTATTTCCTCCTCCCTCTCAACGAGCAATACATCGTGTCCTCTTAACTTGAGGGTTATAGCTGCTTCAAGGCCAGCAGGACCCGCTCCAATTACCAACACCTTTCTCCTTTTCTCGGCTTTCTCCATCTCCCTCAGTTCCTCCCCAATTCTAGGGTTAACCGAGCATTCGACTTTCAGCGCCTTCTTCAATGCTAAAGCGTTAAATAGCGTCGATAAACAATGGGAACACGTGATACATGGCCTAATACTTTCAATCTCCCCTTTTTGGGCCTTGATCGGGAGGTCTGGATCTGCTATTAAAGCCCTACCAAGGCCTACCATATCCGCCTTTCCTTCCGAAATGAGAGTATCGGCTAAATAAGGATCTTTAACTCTAGTTGTGTAAATTATCGGGATATCGGTGATCTTCTTCGCCTCTTCTGCATATTTCGCATATCCGGCTGGAGGAACTTCAGCGGCTATTAGGGGAACTTTAGATTCGTGCCATCCGACTACTATGCTTATAAAGTGAACCCCTAACTCATCTAATTTCTTAACTATCTTCTTTCCTTCCTCAATGGTATTTCCTCCCTCAATAAACTCCTCCATGCTTATTCTACAACCTATTATGAAGTTCTTCGGCGTGCTCTTTCTTATCCCCTCTATTATCTCCTTAACTATCCTAAACCTACCGTCTAGATCTCCACCGTATTCATCCCTCCTTCTATTGGTGAACGGGGATAGAAATTGGCTAAGTAGGTAACCCATTCCTGCGTGGATTTCGACTCCATCAAATCCAGCTAGATAAGCTCTATCCGCAGCTAGAATAAAGGAATCCCTTACTCTCAATACCTCTTTATGATCGAGCTCTTCCGGCGTCTCTCCCGTTAATTTACAGGGTACGGCGGATGGAGCTACGGGTTTAAATCCAGATACGTAGCTTCTCGCATACCTGCCAGTATGTAGTATTTGTAATATCGCTAGAGAATGATGTTTTTTAATACGAGATACGAGCTCTCTATATCCATTTATTAAATCATCCTTGTCTATTCCTAGCATGCCATAATATCCCTTACCCCTTTTTTCAGGATAAGCGCCTCCTACGATTATTAACCCTGCTCCGCCTTTTGCCCTTGCTTCGTAGAAATCCATAACCTCATCGGTAACTCCCCCCTCTTCGCTCGCTAAGCCCATAATGAGTCCAGGTAAAACTACCCTATTCTTTGCAACTTTCTTCCCTATTTCTATAGGTTGAAAAAGTTTTCTAAACTTCATCCCTATTAGATAATAGAAAGAATTATTTTAATGTTAACTTTGGATAAAGATTTAAGACATTCTCATGAATCCGTATGGAAGCCTAAAGTGCATGACCTCTCCTTAAATATATAAATTCCTATTGGGAACCTTTCTAAAGAATGGGAAATAGTCAACATAAGGCGAGATTACTCCATTATGAGAGGTATAGGAAAATAATCTCGGATTTCGATGAGTTTTTTGAATTTTTAACAAAACCCCTCCTATATTCAATTAGGGTTAATACGTTAAAAATCGATCCTGAAAGGCTAATTAAACGTTTAGAGGGAAGAGGTCTTAAGCTTGAACCAGTTAGTTGGCATGAGTGGTTTTACGTCGCTAAAGATCAAGACTCGGCTAAACGAGTTGGTAAGACCTTAGAACACGTATTAGGTTACTACTATGTACAGGAAC
>CALBHZ010000213.1 GCA_937892815.1 uncultured archaeon
TCCGGCGTAATTGGCCATCTCTAGAGCTTTCGCTTCATCATTCGTTAAAACCATGTAGGATGCAAAGGCACCAACAAAAGCATCTCCACATCCCACGGTATTAACCGCTTTTAAACCTAGCTTATCGAGCTTTACTCCTTCCTTTACTATCTCCTTATCTTTAGAAGCTAATATCGAACCTCTTTCCCCTAGAGTTACTATTAACTTAAGCTTTGGGAATTTGCCTATTAGCTTCTGCGAGGCTAGAGACGTATTACTAACGTTTAGCAAATTTATGAGCTCGTGCTCGTTTAAAACGAAATAATCGATGTGGCTCAAAAGCGATATTACTGCCTCCTTATCCCTTAGAGTTCTAACGCCAGGAGCCCATAAGATGGGAACCTTACCCTTCGCATACTCCATAATTTTTCTTGTAAATGGAATAGGAGGATCCATTATAATTAGAAATTCCAAATTCTCAATTAACTCTCTAACTATTTCAGCGTGCTCTTCCTTAAGCTCGGCATTCGCTCCAAAATAGGTGTTTATCTGATTCTCTCCCTTTTCGTCTATTAAGATGTAGGCCTGTCCCGATTGAACGTTTTTAAATGAGAATAGATAATCAGTTACAACTCCCTCTTTTTCAAAGATCTCCTTATGCGCTCTTCCTATCTCATCGTCTCCAACTCCACCTACGATTGCACACTTCCATCTGCCTAAAAGCCTAGCTACCGCGACCGCGACGTTTGCAGCTTTTCCACCGGGAATCCTCTCTATCCTTTTCACAACGACTTCTTCTCCAGGACCTGCTATTTTCGGAACGTATAAGCTAATATCCCAATTGATGGCTCCGATGGATGCTACATTAGGCCTCATACGCTTAATACCCTAACGCTATCTTAGAACTTTTTCGCTCGCTCTTTTCACCTTCTCTACATCCTCGCTTTTGGAATAGACGCCTATACTCCAGCTTCTCTTCATAGATGATGTAATGGGTTCGGCTAATAGAGATATCCTCCTTAAATCTACTAGTTTACCTTGAATTACGACCTTCACGTTCGCTTCCTCTAAGATAGGCAACTTCGGTACATCCACTAATACTTCGCCATATCCTAAGCCGGCTTGCGCCGCTATTTCATCCTCTAGCTTTTCGCTTAAGCTCCTCCTTCCCTCCTCCGTTATAGCTTTCTTGAGAATGTCCTGATCCGCTTCATCCCAGCTTACGTAAAAAGCCCGTTTGTAAAGCCTTCGATTTTTGATCCTTTCGCTCATCTCGGAAGGAAGGCCTTTTATCTTATCCATTTCAGCTAAGAGCTCCTCATCCCCCAGCTTTAAGAGGAGATCGAACGACAGAGCGCCTTGTTTAATGGCTTCCTCTACCCCCTTAGTCAGCATTCTAGAAGCGATCCTAGCCGTTTTATGTCCATATACCATGTTGTACATGCTATACCTAGCGAATAGGACGCTTTCAACGGGTTTAATGCCCTTTTCAGACACGGCTACTCTATTTTCATAGAATCTGAATTCCATTAGTATCCTAGAATCTATTACGCCATACGCCACTCCGCAGTAATAGGCATCCCTTTGAAGGTAATCAAGCCTATCTGCGTCTATCTCAGATCTTATTATTGAAGATAAAGGAGTCCTCTCTCCGCTTATGCACTTGGAGATGTCGTCTACGCTGTACCCGTATTTCGAAACTATATCTTTAAGTTCGGAACTAGCAATTACATCTCTAGATAGTTTTTCATGCTCCTCTTCGCTTATTAAATCTAAGGAGTGAGAGAAAGGCAAATGAGCTATATCGTGTAGGAGAGAGGATATCATGAGAAGTTGTTCTTCCTCCCTTTTTATTTCTAAGCCGTAAATTTTCAGGGTCTCTAAAATCTTCTCGGCTAAATACCTAGTTCCTATAGAATGCTCAAACCTAGTGTGCTGAGCGCCGGGATAAACCTGTCTCTTATACACATCTGACGCTGCCGACGAATTAGACGGTGTA
>CALBHZ010000214.1 GCA_937892815.1 uncultured archaeon
GAAGAAGAGCTGTGGAGAATTGGGCAGAGGATGTACGAAAAGATGACTTCGGCTATATCTAGCCACTTATTCAACATAAGAGGAGATACCGCTCTATCCGCGTGGTCGGAATTAATAGCTTCTTCCTTAGAGGGTAGAGGGAAGGTCAGATACGATAATATAACTAAAATGATGATGATCGAGTGGAATGAAGAAGGAAAACTGCCGTATTCTCTTTGGATGCTTGCTTTCGTTGGCTATTTAAGAAGCATAGGTAAGGAGCTAAGGATTGTAAGTAGGCTGTCCGAGGGAAACAGTCAAATAATACAACTAAAAGTCCCCTGGACCGTATTCGAAGAGCACGAAAGACTTTAAAATTAAATCGCTTTATGGTTTTCCGAGATGCCTAGGCAAGTATTCGATGCAAAGACCTTTAAAGAACTCCTTGAAAAGGCTATAGAAGTGAGAGTTGTTAGACGAAAAGATTACGTGAAAATTAAGGCGAGGCTAAAGAGAATGTTGTACACATATGTGACGGATGAGGCGGAGGCGGAGAAGCTTCTTAAAACGGTTAAAGCTCCTATAAAGGAGTTTTAGAAAAATAGAGGAAGGCATAACAAAAGAGGGATCGGAAGCCCTGGCAATATTTCCCTTCTACTTAATAAATGTACTGAAATTGTGGCTCCAGCGTTAATTAAAAGGCAAGCGATGAACATTCTAATTACCCCCCTATGAATCATTATCGATATGGGGATTAACGAGTAGAAAATTAAATCCCCTACACCTATTGTAATATCCGATAGGTTAACCGTAAGGGAGAGCTGAGGAGCCCCTTTGGATAGCGGACCTTTGAATACTAGGTATACATCAAATGCGGCTAGGACAAGCGAGAGAATTAATATAGCATATAGGGGGAGGGTTATTGCCAATAACGTAGATGAGGAAGCTGAGAAGATTACCGTTATTGCCCTTTTAATCTCGCGGTTATTCAGCAACATTAGCGAAACGAAGAGGGGGATACACGCTATTGAAATTACCGAAGCCCAGAAGCGGTTTACAGAAAGGATGATTAAGAAAAGCCACGTACTTATCACTAATGACTGTACAATAGCAAGTACTAACTTGAAAGCCTTAAGTTTGAGCAACTTAATCATTAAGAAGCTGAAGGAGATGGGAATTAGCGAAAGAAGGAAGCCGAAGTAAATCGAAGTCGATAGATCGGAGGGAACTACGTAAAGTTCCGTTGAATAAGTTCCCCATGCGTAGTACGAAGAGAGGATCGAAATAGTCTGAACGGTTAAGATCAACGTAATTAAGTTTAATATCCTCTTCATGCTCGTTAAATTAGTCCTATCTTTCTCATACAATCAGAGCATAATATAGGAAGCTTTCGATCTACGTCTAAGACGCTATTGGCGAAGCTCATGATACAGTTGGAATTGTAGCAGTGCTCAAGCCCCATTAAGTGTCCTATCTCATGAGCGGCTTCCTTAAAGATCCTTTCCTCATAAAGCTTCCACCCAGCATTCATGCCCAGTCTATACGTTGATAATAACGCTATCTTGAAGGAAGGGAGGGCTACTCCGAATACGAAGTTAAACTTTCCTACGAACAAATCTTCTCCCATTACATACAATACGTAGTCCACTCCTTCTGGCTTGCTCTTAGAGGTGAGCCTACTCAGTATCCTTGAAGCATCGTACTGATTTCTCTTCTCATCTATTTCGAATTTCTCCAAAGGTTCAGGGGTGGTATCATATATGGATTTTAGTACGAAAAGAGACGCTGCTGAAACTAGAGGTTTAGAGGGAGGCATTGGTATCCTTCCAAGCTGTTTTATTAATATGGTACCTCTATATTTCAATGATATCGCCTCTCTCGGGAACTATTGTATCATAACCTAACTCCTTTAGATCCCTTGATAATCTTTCGCAGTTCTCCCTTTCACCGTGTACTATCATTACCATAGGAGAACCCTTTATATCCTCCTTAAACATCCTTAAAAGCTCCTTCCTTCCGGAATGAGATGAAAGATCGAAGCGTTCAACCTCCGCTTTAACCTTTACCCTTTTACCGTCCACATAAATGATCTTTTTATCAAGCAAATCTCTTCCAGGTGTTCCGGGAATTTGAAACGCTACCATTGCTATACCGTTTCTGCTTTTCTTAGCTATTTTCATATTGTAGAAAACCGCCGCTCCTCCAACTAGCATACCGGCCGGAGAGATGATAACACATGGCTCGTTTACCACTCTTCTTCTCTTACCCCAGCTTTCCACGAACTCAATCCTGTTTAACGCTTTTTCCAATTTCTTGCTATTTTTCAAGAACTCCGGATGTTCCAGCAATATTTCATTCACCTTTAAAGCCATACCGTCCATGTATACATTATACGGAAAGTTATGTTCGTAAAAAATAAGCGCGACCTCCTGAGCTCTACCTACTGAAAACGACGGAATTAATAGCGTCCCCTTCCTTTCCACCACTTCTTTAGCGAAGTCGATTAGTCTTTTCTCCTCCTCCCTTCTATCGGGATGATCGGTAGAAGCGTACGTGCTTTCCGTTATTACGAGGTCTACCTCCGGTAGCTTTCTTTCAGTAGGTAACGTTAGCCGCGTCTCCACATGGTTAACGTCTCCGGTGTATAAGATGGACTTGCTGCCTTTTACGTATATCATTCCGCTACCGGGTATGTGTCCAGCGTTTAACATCTCTATCTCAAAACCTCCTATTTTCAATACTTCTCCGTAATAGATAGGATTGAAGTGTTTACGTAATGCTTTTATCTCGTCTGTTCCGTAAGGAAGCCTCGGTCCGCTTATTTTCATTAAATCGTAAAGAAGGAGTTCAGATAGCTTAAAGGTAACGGGCGTCATGTAATGCGGTATTCCTTTACTCATGTAGAACATAGGGACCATACCTACGTGATCTAGATGAGCGTGCGTAACTAAAATAGCGCTGATATCTCTTGGCCTTACATGTACCGGAAATCCAAGCTCCCTTTGTAGCAGTATTCCGTAATCTAGCAATACTGACGAATAATCCTTGATTAAGAAGCCCGATCTTCCTACCTCTTTCGTTGCACCTAACACCTTGATTAACATTTATGAAACACTACCTACGTCACGTTTTTGAAGGAGGAAGTTTTAAACCTTTAGGTGGTAGACATGATAGAAGTATTACCAAGAGGTATTAGATTTGATGGATGTAAGCTAATAGCGGGATTCCATGGTATAGGAGCAACTGGTTATTGGACGGTAAAATATTTAATTCAGAAGTTAGAGGCGGAGAGAGCGGCCTTTATAGATTCGAACTTTATAGCGCCCATATGCTCTATTATGAACGGTAAGTTAGTTACTCCACACGAAATATTGAGAAAGGGAGATTTAGCCTTTTTGAAAATAGACGTTCCAGTTTACAAGGAGCACGAGGTGATCTTCTATAGGGAGTTTGCTAAATGGGTAGTTGATGCGGGGTTCGAGGAGGTAGCCTTAGTGGGAGGGCTTGATGCGAGCTTAAAGGTTGATGATACAACCTACAGGATCGCATACACGAGGAAATTTAAACCTAGGGGAGAGCTTCTGGAGGCTAAAGTACTAGAAGACGAACACGTCATTGTAGGACCTGTCGCTATACTGTTGAACTACTTTGAAATGGTAGGTTTTCCTGTCTCTTATACACATCTGACGCTGCCGACGAATTAGACGGTGTAGATCTCGGTGGTCGCCGTATCATT
>CALBHZ010000215.1 GCA_937892815.1 uncultured archaeon
ACTATATTCTTATCTCAAATACTTAATGGCCTCCTCAAAAGCGATTACCTTATAACCTACTTCTCAACACAAACTACGGCTAAGGAATACCTAACTAAGATGAAACAGCTAGGTCTGGATTTCGTGAACGCCTTCATAAGAAAACACCTGTACTTCATTACAATCCACGTTAAAGAGGGAAAGTGGTCCGAGGCCTCAATTAAGATCTTACTTAACTTCTTAAGAGATACGATCGATCGTTTGAAGAACTCCTATAACGTCTTCGTTGTAGATTCAATTGATATATTTATTGAATACAGCAGGGAGATAGACTTAATCGATTTCCTAACTTTTTGTAAAACTCAAGTTCCCTTAGGAAAGAGCTTCATTTTAACCATGAGCAAGGAGGTCGGAGAGGAGTTATCATCGGAGTTAAAGAAACAAAGCGATGTCTACTTCATCCTTTCGAATAGAGATCTGGGAGGGAAAGCGGTAAAGCTATTGCAGGTAGTGAAGATGAACGGGGCGATAGAGCCTTATCAAAATCAAATAGCTCTCGAAATTGAGCCGAACTTCGGATTAAGAGTAGTACCATACTCCCTTACAGGTGTTTAAAATGTGGGATGAACCTCACTTTAAGGAATATATGAAGAAGATCAGACCGAACAGGCCCTTACTAGTTGATAAGTTAACTGATGAAATGAGGAAATTAAAGGACATTAACTTAATTTATCCAGTTGGAAACGGCACTTACATCCATATAATGGGATTAAGCGGAGAGGAGCAAAAGGGATTTAAGGTTTATAGGATAATCCAGCCTGAAAGACCAGATCCTAGAGCATACGAATTAGTTGAATACGCTTTTAGCTTAGAAGTAGCTGACAGGGAGGTCCCCATACTTAAGGATGATTTGGAGAAGTTCATAAAGGAGATTTTAGATAAGATCATCGAAATATCCGATACTCCTGTAGATTATAGCAAGCAGAAACCTTCTAGGAAGGTAAAAGTGTATAGAGAGGATTACGATAAACTCGTTTATCACTTCGTGAGGGATCATGCTAGTACCGGCTTCTTAGAGCCCTTCCTCCTAGATCCGTACATAGAGGACATATCCTATCCCGGAGGTGGGGACATGTTTATCGTGCATAAGCTATTCGGTCCTCTAAGAGTAGAGCCTTCTTTTCCACCAGAAGAAGTTGAAAAGCTGATAGTAACTTTAAGCGAGGAGTTCGGAAAACCGATTACCCATTCAAAGCCCATCGTAGATGCCTCCCTGCCCGATGGCTCGAGGCTAAACGTAGTATATGGCTCAGATGTTAGCAGGAAGGGGACCAACATAACGATTAGGAAGTTCTCGAAAGTACCTCTATCTATTACTCAGTTAATTAACTACGGCTCTATAGATGAAAGGCAAGCTGCTTACATGTGGATGATGCTAGAAGACGGAATGAATACCTTTATATGTGGAGAGACAGCATCCGGAAAAACCACCTTAATGAACGCTTTAGCCGCCTTCCTACCTCCCAGCAATAAAATTATAACTATAGAGGATACCCCTGAAGTAACGCTTCCTCACTCTAACTGGGTATCGGAAGTTACTAGGGATACCGGGAATCCCGATACTAGCGTAACGATGTTCGATCTATTGAAGGCCGCTTTGAGGCAGAGGCCGAATACGATAATTGTAGGGGAGATTAGAGGAGTAGAGGGTAACATAGCCTTCCAAGCGATGCAAACTGGGCATCAAGTTATGAGCACCTTCCATGCTGGAAGCGTTCAGAGCCTAGTTCAGAGGCTTACGGGAGCTCCTATAAACGTTCCTAAATCCCACATTGATAACTTAAATATAGCCGTATTTACGAGCGCGGTAAGGGTAAAGGGAAGGATAGCTAGAAGAGTTATATCGATAAATGAGATAATTGGATTTAACCCGGCTGCCGGAGGCTTAATTTACGTACCAGTATTCACATGGGAGCCTTCAAACGATACCTTTTCATTTAGAGGTAAGGGCTCATCCTATCTGATACAAGCTAAAATCCTACTTAGAAGGGGGTTATCGAAGAGAGATGAGGCAAAGCTGTATGAGGAAATGGAGCTAAGAGCTGCTTTATTAAGAAGCCTTGTTGAGAGGAAAGTCTTCAATTACTACGATGTGTGGAGGGTTATATGCAAAGTACATGAAAGAGGGCTTGAAGAAGTAGCTATGAAATTCAATTTAATTTAAGTGAATTCACTTAAATTAAATCTTTGGAAGTTTTAAACGAAATTATTCATTTTTATTCTCTTTTACTACAAATTACTAATTTTTGTTAAAATAAATTCGATTTTAGAAAAAATTTTATAAGTAATTTTACTTAAAAACGAAGACGATGGAGATATACAATCCACTCGATAGATGTCCCGTATGCGGGGGGAAGAAGTTAAACTTAACAGCTGATAGAGAAGTAGTCTGTACTACATGTGGTTCATCGATGGGTTTCATATACCCCGAAGTTAATTTGGGAAACTTACTACATAATGGGTTACTAGGCACCGGTATTAAGCTAAATAGCGCTTTAAATCAGATAACGAGGGTTTGTGAAGCTTTAAACCTACCACCACAGGTAACGGAGGAAGCTAAAGGAATAGCTAAGAAGCTCTTAAGTAGAGGGGCTAGAGTTAGAAGGGAAGGCTTAACTATATTTAGCGTGCTAGTAGCTAGTAGAAAGCACAATACGATAAGGAGGTTAGACGAAATAATCTTAACTTTAAAGAAACTTGGATACGAAGTTCCTAGGAGCATCTTCAAAATACTTTCTAAGCTCGTTCTCTACTATGGCAAACCTCTACTTATACCTAGTCCTATACTTTATGCTAGACAGATCACATCTAAAATGGCATCCGATGGAGTAGTTGACATCAGGTATGCTGAAAGGCTATTTAGAAAAAGCATAGAGTTCGCTTCGAGTAATCTAATAAGAACTCCAAGCACATTATTAAAAGCTGCCTTAGCTATATTGCTAGCGGACATATCTCTAGACAAAAAGCTGACGCCTCATATCTTGAGTAAGTACTCGGGTTACTCGGTAAAGACCATATCTAAGTACGTTAAAGCTCTACTCAAGGAAGACGAGACTGGGCTGATCTCTTTGAGGATGTCTGAGCTAGAACCTTCTACAATACGGAGGAGGTTAGATGATGGATAGCCGACTCGAGGTAAAGTTAATCGATATAAACCTCATTAAACCCAATCCATGGAACTGCAACGCAATGAACTCGGAAGAATTCCGATCGCTTTTAATTGGGATGAGTAAGATAGGCGAAGAAAACCTACCTCCAATACTATGTAGGAGAGATGAGGATGGAACTTACGAAATAATCGATGGAGAACATAGATATAAGGCGGCTAAAGTGCTGGGATGGAGGAGGATACCGGTTATTGTCGTTAAAGTAGATAAAGAAGATGTAAAGGTCCAGAGCTTAATCTTAAACTACAGCAAGGGAAGAATTGATCCCTTGAAGTTGTTCGATTTACTCTACAAGGAATGGGAAGGAGGAGAAGGTAGACTATCGACGAGGCAGATAGCGGAGAAGTACGGGAGGATCTTCGATCAATCCTGGGTGGTTAAGATACTATCTCTAAGGCTGTCTCTTATACACATCTCCGAGCCCACGAGACCTCTCTACATCTCGTATGCCGTCTTCTGCTTGA
>CALBHZ010000216.1 GCA_937892815.1 uncultured archaeon
ATGGATGGAGTAAAAGGCACATGCTGCACAAACGAGGTTCATAATAAACGCAACCGGTAGGCTCAGCCCATCCGCTAAAAACCCGAACTCTATGTTAATTATAGGGGACCAAGTATAGGTTTCTAAAATAGGCCTTCCAGTGGAGTAAAGCTTTACGCCAGCTAAAATCAGCAAAATAGACGTGTAAACTAGGGAGGCGCCCGATATCCAACCTACGTGACGGCCGAGCTTCTTGCCAACTAAGGCAACGATTAGAGCCGATATAAGCGGAACAACGATGGTTTGTAAAAGCAAATAGGGAATGTCTAACGCAATCATGGTTTTACACCCCTACAACAACTCCGGCTACAATTACCAACAACGCTAAAACGAAAGCTATCACGTAAAGCATGTTCACCGGTAGATAGCCGGTTTGGATCTTCCTAGCTTTAAGGTACAGAACTAAGAAGAAATTCGGTATGCCTACGTTTAGAGCTTTATCTATCACTCCCTCTACGTAGCGCAGTAGAGGACTTCTCAAGTTCAACATCGTTCTAACGAAGACCCTATTGTAAAATGCCTCAATATACCAACGGTTCCACAAGAAGGAGTGTATAGATTTAAGCCAGCCGTACCTATCGGTTAACCGCTCAGGACTTAAGGTCCTCTTAATGTACATGAGGTAAGAAGGATACGCTCCTAAGGCTATCGCAACTACCGATACTATAGGTAAGATGTAGTGAAGCGCTCCCGATTCCACGCTAGTACTGCTTATATGGGATACAGGTAGGTTGAGGGTTTCTACGAAGAACGAATAGAATATCCTTTCTAAAGTAGCGTTAAGCCAAGGCCCTACAAGCCCTAAGGCTACTATTACGAAGGCCATTAAGCCATACGGTATCAACATTATTTTTTCCGCCTCGTGTTTCTCTCCATGCTCGTGATTTCCATGAAAGACCATCCCCATAAAACGGAAGCTGTAGAAGGCTGTGATAGGAACGGTTATTAAAGCTATGATGAAGAGAAGAGGTCTACCGCCTTCGAGACATGCCAGCAAAATAGCGTCTTTGCTCCAAAAGCCGTATAGAGGAGGAATGCCCGAGAGGGACAAGGCGGCTATCC
>CALBHZ010000217.1 GCA_937892815.1 uncultured archaeon
TTTCAAGCAGAAGACGGCATACGAGATGTAGAGAGGTCTCGTGGGCTCGGAGATGTGTATAAGAGACAGTCTTAAAAATTTCCGCTTTTTAACGGTTATTGAGAAGATCTACCTTCCCAATATCTACGATGGGCTTCCTGAACGGCGTTTATGATATGAACGTATCCCGTACACATGCAATAGTTTCCGTGTAATAGCCTTCTTATCTGTTCCCTAGTTAGCTTTGGATACTTCCTTATTATGTAGTAGGTCATCATCAACATTCCAGGCGTACAATATCCACATTGTAAGGCGAAGTTGTTTCTAAAAGCTTCCTGCTCAATACTCAACTCTTCTCCTTTAGCCAGTCCTTCAACTGTTAGTATTTCAGCTCCATCCGCCTGTACGGCAAATATCTGACAGGACTTAACCGGCCTACCGTTCATTATTACCGTACAAGCTCCGCAATGTCCGGTATCGCATCCTATATGCGTTCCCTTAAGCTTAGCTACATCCCTTATGAAGTGTACTAGCAAAAGTCTAGGTTCTACATCGGCCGTATACTTCTTTCCGTTTATGGTAATTGTAACGACGACCATTCGTGGTTCACCTCCTATACAGATCTAAAATTAACCTCTTCAATACCACCTTCGTTACCTCTCTCCTATACTCGGATGTACCGTGAACGTCGGTCGGCGGTTCCAGTTCTTTCACCGCCTCGTCTATAGCTGAGCTTAACTTATCCTCTTCAATGACTCCTCCTTTTACTTTATCTTCTAAGGCCTCAAGCCTAACGGGTTTAGGACCTACTCCTCCTACGGCTACCCTAATATCCTCTACCTTACCGTTATCTGCCTTTAGTAGAGCGGCGGCATTTACTACCGCTAAATCGCCTTCTCTCCTAGCGAACTTAGTAAACCCGGCTTTTCCATTATAGGGAGGTATTACGACTTCCTCCAAAATTTCATTTTCCTCTATATTCGTAGTGAACGGTCCTAGGATGAAATCCTCGACTGGAACGATCCTCTTACCCTCCTTCCCTCTAACTACAACTTCAGAACCCAGAACTATTAAAGTAGGAGGATAATCGGCTGCTGGATCCGCATGACATAAGCTTCCTCCGATAGTTCCCCTGCTCCTTATTTGAACATCGGCTATTTTCTCGGCAGTCTCAGCTAAGACGGGCCATCTCTCCCTTATTAACTCGGACTCTTCTATTTCAGCGTGAGTAGTTAAAGCCCCAATTCTGAGCTCTCCCTTATCTCCTACCCTTATGTATCTCAGCTCTTCGATCCTACCTATGTCCACTAAATAGGTGGGGGATACAATTCTAAGCTTCATCAGAGGCACTAAGCTCTGTCCACCAGCTATAACCTTTGCACCCTCATGTGTACTTAAAAAATCAATCGCGTCCTTGACGCTCTTAGCTCTATAATACTCAAATTTCCTCGGTATCACCTTTTACCACCTCTTATAAGCCTCCATATCCTTTCGGGAGTTAAGGGAAGCTCTGTAATTTTTACATTGAACGGTGATAAGGCGTCCTCAATAGCATTCGCTACCGCTGCTAATGAAGTTATGGCTCCTCCTTCCCCTGCAGCCTTCGTACCTAAAACCGTAGAGGGTGCTGGAGATTGTAGCTCGTGTACTTCTATATCCGGCGCCTCGGTAGGAGTTGGCTTCAGGTACTCTCCAAAGGTTAGGCATAAGTTATTTCCGTTCTCATCAAATACGAACTCTTCGTACAGTACGCCTCCTATTCCGCTAACGGTAGATCCAATGGCCA
Source organism: uncultured archaeon (assembly GCA_937892815.1). Lineage (GTDB taxonomy): Archaea > Thermoproteota > Nitrososphaeria > Conexivisphaerales > CALBHZ01 > CALBHZ01. The sequence goes on from CALBHZ010000217.1 coordinate 1,766, forward strand.
TCCCCTCTACGATTTTTGGATTGATAACTCTACCGGCATCATGTACAATTACGTATTTCAAGATGCTGACCTTTCCGGTCTCTATATCTACTTCAACTACGCATATATGGGCGGAATTAGCATGTGTTAGCTGTATATTGAAGTTCGTCTTTTGCGGAGGCTTCGCAAACGGATTCATATAGGCCGCTTTTACCACTAAACCAGGCTCTTCTCCCGGAGGGAGCATTAAAAGCCTCCTGTACGCTATTGTAGCTATATCCTCAAACGTAATCATCCTACTCTTATCAAATACGGCCTTTACGGCTCTACCCTCGATTATAAGCTGCTTTGGATCTACCTTTAGGTAATAACTCGCTATTCTCAGTATCTTTTCCTTTAACTGATTTGCTGCTTTTACAACCGCTCCTATATCTACGTCTTGGAAAGCGTTTGAATACGTGCCGGAATATCCCAGAAAGCCTTGGGTGGAATCAAACGTTAAATCAACCGTTACTTCTTCTGGAGATATGTTAAATATATCTGCTACTACTTGAGCTATGCTCGTCATATGTCCGGTACCGATCTCACAGGAGCTCGTTCTCACCTTAATTCTTCCGGTCATATCCATCTCTATAGTCGCTATCTCTCCAGCTCCCATAAACGTCGGAATTCCTGGTTTAGATAGATAATAATAACCTAAGTTCGAGGTTCCGGGCTCTATGCCTGTTGAGATTCCTATACCTATATACCTTCCCTGTCTTCTCAACTCTTCTTGCTTCTTCCTCCACTCCTTGTAGTTAATAGCTTCAAGAGCCTTCTTTAAGGTTAAAGGATAATTGCCGCTTTCATATACCTCTCCGCTTGGCGTAGTATACGGCATTTCCTCGGGCTGGATGTAATTCTTGAATCTAATATCCGTAGGATCCATCTTAAGCTTTCTAGCTGCTAAATCAACCAATCTTTCTAACACGAAGGTCATAAAGGGCTTACCTACCCCTCTGTCTTGAACGACCGGAGGTTTATTCGTAGCTATAGAATAAAACTCGAAACTTAAGTTCTTTATTCTATAGCATCCGAACATGTTCGCGAACTTGATAAGCGAATATAGGCCGGCGACAAACGGCCAATTTCCATCTGCTTGGTAATCTACTAACTTCATTCCCAACATCGTACCATCTCTCTTTAAAGCAAGCTCGGCATCCATATATCCATCAGGTCTATGGGGTCCGTACAAGCTTTCCATTCTAGTTTGAACCCATTTAACGGGCTTTCCAGTTAGCTTGCTCAAAAGAGAGATTATAGCTACGTATTGCCATATAGCTAGCTTATAGCCGAACCCTCCGCCTATAGGAGGTACCATAAGCCTAATCTTCTCGGGAGGAATTCCGAGAACCCTCGATACTCCCCAAATCGTTCTTCCAGGCTGTTGATCTGTAGCGTATACCAGTAATTCGTCTCTAGTCTTATCGTAGTAAGCATTTACTACGTAGTTTTCTAAGGGCGTTGAGGCGTATCGATGTATTCTGAATCGCTCCTTTATTACTACATCCGCCCTGTTGAAAGCCGTCTCTAAGTCCCCAAACTCAAATTTGTCATGTATTATTATGTTCGTACCTAGCTCTTCATATATCAGGGGGGCGTTAGGCTTGAGAGCCTCTTCGATGGTCATGACAGTTGGTAAGGGCTCGTATTCCACTTCAATTAGATCAAGCGCGTCGTAAGCTGTGTACTTATCCTTAGCTACAACCGCCGCGACGGGCTCTCCATGGTACCTAACCTTTCCTTTAGCTATTATGTAGTGCGTAGTAGGGGATCTAGGGGCCGCTCTAGCGTACATAGGCTTGGTTAACTTCGCAACTTCCTCCCCAGTTAGGACGTATACTACTCCGGGCAGCTTCAACGCTTTAGATACGTCTATGGACTTTATCTTAGCGTGAGCGTAAGGGCTTCTGAGAATAGCTGCGTAATGCTGATCTGCTAGCTCTATATCATCGGTAAAACCTCCAAGCCCCCTTAGAAGCTTCAGGTCTTCAAGTCTTTTAAAAGCCTGACCTATGTACTTTCTCCTTTTCATTAATTCTTGAAGAGATAACATTGATCGAGATATCGTTAAATCTTGCTAATATACTTTATCCATATGGAGAATAAATTTCCTACTTCTTGCCTCTTAAAGATAAAAATAATATAATTTATTAAGGGATCTTCTTAATAAAAATTGTACTAAAAGAGAGATATTTTTGTGCTTAAATAAAAATATAAGGAAGTTATTTCCCTTCCTTCCTCTCCCTCTCTTCTTCCATTTGCTTTAACGTTAGTCTACTGATCTTTTGGAAGGTAGTTCTCGGTATCTCATCGATAGCTTCGATCCATTTAGGTACCTTATATCCCCCTATCTCCTTTCTAACCATTTGCTGTAGCTCCTTTACTAGCTCATCGGTTAGCTTGTAGCCTGGCTTGAGAACTACGAAGGCCTTCGGATACTGCAGACCATCTACGTCCTTCTTAGGTATCACCGCTGCGTCCTTTACCGCTGGGTGCTTCAATAGTACTCCTTCAACTTCTAGTGGAGATACCCACATTCCGTGAACTTTGAACAGATCGTCGATTCTGCCTACATGCCAGAAGAACCCATCCTCATCGAAGTATAACGAATCGCCGGTCCTAACCCATTCTCCGACTTTAGTGCTAACCGTCTTATGGTATTTCCTCCAGTAGAAGAAGAAGTTAGTATCGCTCTTAACCCAAAGCTCACCTTCCTTATAAGGCTCTGTGATCTGTTCTAACGTATCTGGGTTAACTAGCTTAACTTCAACTCCGTAAATTGGCTTACCACAAGACCCCATTTTATGTTCCTTAGGCCTGTTTGCAAGCCATTCATAGGTTATCTCAGAGCTTCCTATTGAATCATATATCTCGAGACCGTATATTTCCTTAAACTTTTCGTGAATAGCTATAGGTATCTTTTCAGAAGCCGACACTATCATTCTGAGGGAACTTAAATCAGGTTTCCTCCCTCTCTCCTCCGGATATGAAATTAGCCACTTTAGAACGGTAGGTACCGTTATAACTACTGTAGGCCTATGTTTCTCGATTTGTTCTACTACGAGGTCAACTGTTAGCCTCTTGCTAGACGCTATACATGTAGCGCCTAAATACAGCGGCATTAAAATTCCCGGCCATAAACCATGAGTGTGGAATTTCGGCGATGTATCGTAGAAGACGTCGTCGCCCGTCCATTCGAGGAATTTAGTATGCCTATCTGGTATTAGGACGAAGTCGCTAGGTAGGTGTACTATACACTTAGGTCTTCCAGTAGTACCTCCTGAGTAGAAGAAGTAGCCGATATCGTCTCTATGTTTCTTAACCGGAGTGAATTCCTCCTTCATCGGCTCTACTACTTCCTCATATGATTTCCACTCACCCTTCCCCTTCCCTCTTACAATTACATGTTTCAAAGTAGGGGGTAGCTTGTCTTTGATGGCCTCTAGCTTTTCTAGCTGCGATTCATCAATGAATAGCAACTTACATGCGGTGTCCTCTATAAAGTACAGTAGATCGTGGGTCTTGTAAAGCGGAGATACCCAACATGGAGCTACACCAGCTCTGTGCGCTCCTAGCCACATCGTAAAGGACTCTATAGAATCCGGTACGAACATTAACATCCTGCTATCGAAATCTAACCCGAGAGAAGTTAACGCGTTAGCAACTTTACATACCTTCTTTAGCACGTCTTCGTAAGTGTACTTTACATCATCGACTATCATAGCAACTTTTTTCGGTATCTTCTCCACGTTTCTATCTAGGAGTATCTCGGTTGGATTTAGCCATTCTGGAACCTCCGGAGGTTTGTACTGTCTCCAATCTGGCGGAAAAGCCCTTTCCCAAGATGGCCAATCGTCTGGATACTTCCCTTCCGGCATATAAGTTGCTGGACTTCTATACATCCTAATTTTTGAACTTAATATCTACTATATATTTTTTTCGAAAGTAGAACTCGTATCTAAGAAAAACTTAACCAAAGCGAGGTTTATTATTCAAAATTTAACGTATATTCAAGCTTTATCTTGTAAGAAGAAAGAAATAGTCGATTGTCGAAAATTTAAGTTAATTCCCGGATACGCTTTCTTTACGTGCTCGTTTCCTAAGAGGTTTCTGGCTCTGTCGGCTGGGACTATCCCTCCGTTCTCAAATACATATCCTCTATCGCTTATCTCAAGGGCATCGTGAACACCCTGCTCTACTAGAAGTTAGTTAATCCATAATCTTTTTTAATTTTCTAACGGTTTCCAAGACTAGAGCTACTATTTTTGGAACAAGGTTGCTCAATGGTTCATCTAACATGAACAGCTTCGGAAAAGACATAAGCCCTCTTGCTATAGCTGACATCTGCTGTTCTCTACAGCTCAAAGTTCCGGCTTCCTGATCTCTCCTCTCCTTCAGTATCGGAAAGAGCTCGTAGCCATCTCTCTAAGTTCTCCTTCTTAATTCTGTATTTTGCTTTTTAAAGTGCCCATTAACAGGTTTTGATGTACGGTCGTAAATGGAAATAGATGTCCTCCCTCCAGGAGCTAAAGCCATTCCCATTTCGACCTTTGCATGAACGGACAGATTACTTCCTTTCCGTTGAACTCTATCGAGCGCTCTTGGAAGATAGAAAGCCATCAAAGTATTCAGAAGCGTCGTTTTCAGCGCCCTTAGGTCCTATTAGACCTACGATCCTCCACTCTTTCTATTTTGAAACTACCCTTTAAAGCACTAAGTCACAAACCTCTTCACTAATCCCCCAGCGTATCCCATCGCTCTCCTAAAGCTCGTCACAAATCTTTGAATTCTTCCGGATCTTATAATCCCCTAAGCACACAACTCTACTTGAAAAATGCTTTCTAATACAGCAAGGTGAGGGGAACCGGAGGTTTCCAACTGGATATTGTAAAATAACTTTAATAGTTAAAGTCCCAACAATTAGACTGGACGTGATTCTGAGGTCTCCAAGTAAGGTCGT
>CALBHZ010000218.1 GCA_937892815.1 uncultured archaeon
GTACTTACCCATTAGAAGCACATGTATAGATGTATGGATCGCAGGTTTTTCATTTAGAGATTTCATAGACAGGGAAAGAGGTTTAAAGGAGCTTGCTAGAGCCTTAAAGAAAAATGGCAAAGGCTACCTGTTAGATCTAGCTAAACCTGATAACGTCGCTAAGAGAGCTATCATCCTCATCTACTGGGTCTTTTCTCCTATCCTCACCTTTCTTAAGCTAGGTAAAATAGGCCTTAAGTATAGGGGTATTTTAACAACCTATAGAGGGCTACCTACTAATAGTAAACTCTTAAGCTTGTTTAAGAAGATGTTCAGGGAAGTAAGCTACTTTACTAAGTTCTTAGGGGGTGTAATAGTGATCAGGGTTAAAGGCCCAAGGATTTACGTAGAAGATCGAATAGCTTCTTCTTATCGATAACCCCTTTAGCTTCCTTCAAAGCTAAACCCATTAAGTAGTTTAAGGCTTTAGGATTCTCCTTGGCATCCTCTACTACCTTAGGGTTCCCTTTTATAACCTTCTTTACGATATCTTCCAAGTCGGCCTCTTTAAGAGCGGCAACTTTACGATAGATTACTTTCCTTCCATGCAACCAGTTATCCAACAGCCTTAGAATTTCATCTCTACTTAATCCATCCCTCTTTGCCTCGGCTACGGTTAACAGTCCTTTCGTATCGCTAGGAAGCTCTATCTCCCGTCTCTTCATTAAAAATGGAACTTCATTAGCCAATAGGCTAGCGAGATGTCTAGCTAAATCAGGCCTATCTTTAACGCTTCTATCGAATAAAGCTTTAAGCCTTCTATCTCTCGCTATTCTTTCCGCTACTACCTCCTCTATCCCATATTTTTTAATATAGTCTCTTACAACTTCTTCAATAGGCTTAATGATACCCTCCATTCTTTCCAGAACATCCTTTCCTACAGTTAACGGAGGCAAATCTGGTTCTGGAAAGTACCTATAATCTCCTTCCATCTCCTTCTTTCTCAAAGACGTAGTTATTCTCCTTCTTTCATCCCAATGCCTCGTTTCTCTTTCTACCTTAATCCCTCTCTTTATTAGGTTACGTTGTCTAGTCATTTCATAGCTTAAAGCTTTTTCCACCGCCGAAAAGCCCGTTATGTTCTTCACTTCCACCCTCGCTCCCTCCTTTAAGGATATATTTGCATCACATCTAATAGCTCCCTCATACTCCCCAACTGGTATTCCGAGCTCTTCCAGAATACTCGATAGCTTCTCTAAGAACTCCCTAGCTTCTCTAGGCTCTCTTATATCTGTCTCTTATACACATCTCCGAGCCCACGAGACCTCTCTACA
>CALBHZ010000219.1 GCA_937892815.1 uncultured archaeon
GTTGAAGATGTCGAGAAATAACCCTCTATATATTAATAGCAGTAATTATTGTTATCATATGTGGCGGTGCAGCTGCCTTCTTATTAACAGCTCCTCCTTCTGTACCGAAAACTGAAATAGTAATATTTACCGGAGGTACGGGCGGGGTATACTTCCCATTAGGGTCGAAATATGCCGAGATATTAAATAAGTATGCTAGTGACGTAGTAACTGCTAGTGCTAGGACAAGTGGGGCGAGCGTAGCTAATGCTAGAGCCTTATCTGAAGGTAAGGCTAACGTGATTCTACTACAAAACGATATAGCGTACTACGCATATAATGGTCTCTACATGTTTGAGGAAACAGGTAAAATCGATGTAATGCGCGGAATTGCAACACTCTATCCAGAAACCATACAGTTCGTTGTTAGAGCCGATAGCCCGATTGAAAGCTTACATGATCTTGCCGGTAAGCGTGTAGCTGTCGGTGCAGCTGGTAGCGGTACCGCGGTCGCGTGTGAACAGATACTTAGAGCAGCTGGCGTGTGGGATGAAATAGAAAAGGTCTGGGCTCCATTTAGAGAAGCGGCAACAGCATTAAAGCTTGGTGAAGTGGATTGCGCAATGCTAGTTGCAGGAATTCCGACGCCAGCTATAACCGAACTTGCAACAACAACACCAGTACGCATACTGTCCGTTCCAGATGAGATTCTCACGAAACTTCATGACGAAGGTTACGTATTCTACGTCCGTCAAATAGCGCCAAAGGATACCTATGCAGGTATGACTAAAGATACGCCAACGGTAGCAGTTCTCGCTATGCTCGCTTGTCATGCAGACCTACCAGAACAGACGGTATACACATTGACTAAGGTACTTTTTGACCATGTAGATGACTTGAGAGCCGTTCATGCGAAAGCTCAAGCCATTAGCTTAGAAACGGCAATTGATGGTATGAGCATACCCCTTCATCCAGGTGCGATCAAATACTACGAAGAGAAGGGTGTAAAGGTCCCTGAAACGCTAAAGCCCTAAATGCGTACCTTGACAAAAATTATTTTTTTATTGATAATTATAATAGGGCTTCTTTTCGAATCCCCCGTTATTGTGATTAGTTGCGGAAATCACGTTCTATATGAAAAACCGTTAAGGGGGGAATTAAGGGTAATATTAAGGTACGTACACAGTGTCGAAAAGACGCCTGTTATCGAAGTATTTAAAGTTAAAGAGGATGGTATATTTCTTGAGAAGTTCCTGTGGCAAAGCTTCGGTGCAGGTCTTCCACTAGAACCTATTAATGCTAAAGCACGAATTACCGAGGTAGGAGATTTCTACTGCATGGATAGCATAGGAGAGAATTTGGGCTATGAAATAACAGCATGGTTTATACCTGAGAATAAATGCGAAATCCATGTTAACGGTGAGCATGTTGTAAAGTTGGATGGCGGAGGACTGCTGACTATCCGTCTAATCCATATTCCACTTTACGAAGCCGTCTTTAAATGGTTGTTTGGAGGTGTGTTTAACTGTCTACCATCAAAAGCTTAGACAGTACGAAGATGAGTTTTTCCCTTCTCAAAGGTCATCTTTCGCAAGATGTTCATGGGTGCTCTTGCTATAGATCATCTCTTCGAGAAAACACAAATAGAATGAGTGATTAAATATATGTCTAAGGATGGCTTGAAGGACAAGGAGATTAATGAAAGTAAAATTGTAAGGGAGAGAGAAGTCTACGGTATAGCTAAGTACGTATTCGTAGTAGCAGCAATAGCAATTGCTGTCTACGAAATATGTTTCTTACTAGGCTTTAATTACGCTCTTTATTCCGTATTGGCTAAGTACGGGATAGTGATAGAAGCTTTATCCGTGGTCTTCGACACGCAGCAGGGCCAGGCATTTGTTTTAGCCATGATCCTTATCATGGCGTTTTTGCTTTACCCAGTACGACGTAAACCCTCATATTTTAGGAAAATACCTGTTTATGACGGAGTTCTAGCATCCCTTGGAGCCGTATCGACTCTTTACATTTTCTATATATTTCCGGAACTCATAATTAGAGCGGGTATAGTGAAACCTCTAGACGTAGTATTCGGTATCATTTGTATAATTCTGGTGCTTGAAGCTACGAGAAGGGTTATCGGGCCAGCCTTAACAATAATAGCTACGGCATTCCTCCTTTACGGTTTACTATTCGTTAAATTCGATCTTAAGGCGTTCATAGATCACATGTACCTTGCTAAAGAAGGGTTATTCTCAATACCATTATTCGTAATGGTCACATATGTTTTTGCATTCGTATTTTTTGGATCATTCCTACTTAGGATAGGCGTTGGAAGGTACATCACCGAGTTTATGATCTCTGCCTTTGGATCGAGATCGGGCGGCCCCGCAAAGTCCGCCGTCGTAGCTAGCGCACTCATGGGTACGGTTTCTGGAAGCTCGGTTGCTAACGTACTAACTACAGGCACTTTTACGATACCATTGATGAGGCGCAGCGGATATCCGCCGGAAATAGCCGGAGCTATTGAGCCAACCGCCTCAACTGGAGGTCAGATAATGCCGCCAATCATGGGTGCCGCTGCATTTATCATGGCAGAGTTCTTGGGAAGGCCTTATAGAGATATAATGATAGCCGGCGTTATACCCGCACTCATCTACTATTCAGGCGTATATGCCTTCATAGACCTCGAGACGAAAAGGTTAGGCCTTAAACCTATTCCGAGAGTAGCACCTCTCAAACAATTCTTAAAGAAGATTTACATGTTAGTACCAATCCCCCTCATCGCCTACGAACTCCTAATAGGCATACCTCCTCAATACGCAGCGATCTCGTCACTTAGCGTTGCCTTACTAGCTGCCTGGATCGCTCAGGAAGATATAAAGCCTACGATAAAGTTCGCGTTCATATCTGTATTTAGCGCGCTTATGTTAGGGATGTACTTTACCGGCATCATGCTAGAACAGATCTTGGTCTTGAGCGGTGTGATAGCTATTTTATTGAGCGTATTGATCGGGTTGCTAGCTAAAGAAGCAAGGCTTATGTCCAGAGCTACCATTGAAGCCGTTATTGACGCAAGCCGAATTAGCATTAGCGTTATGTTAGCTGCAACTGTAGCGGGAATGATACAGGGGGTTTTAACGTTAACGGGACTCATTACTAGCTTCGGATACATGTTGGTTGATTTAGTTGCAGGTAATCTCCTCGCCCTGTTAGTAATCGCTATGACGTTTAGCTTAATATTGGGAATGGGCGTACCTACTACGGCTAACTACGTAATTACCTCACTAGTTTGTGCTCCTGCAGTAGTGCTTGCCGCTACTCAATGGTACGGGATCGATATAAAAGTTGCAATGCTTGCAGCTCACATGTTCGTATTTTACTTCGGGATATTAGCTGATGTCACGCCACCTGTAGCTTTAGCGGCGTATGCAGGTTCAGCGCTCGCAAGATCGGAATTCTGGAGAACTGCAATTAATGCGGCTAAGTACGCTTTAGCTGGATACGTTGGGCCATATATATTCTTTACACATCCGGAAATGCTGCTCGTGACCGTGAGTGAGTGGAATATTGAGATAATGCTGTATGTAATCTATTGTTTTGCAGCATCTCTTTTAGCTATATATCTGTTAGCCGTTAGCATTACAGGTTGGTTATCAGGCCCCTTGCCAAAGTACGTAAGGGTGATCCTTGGCGTGCTAGGGATTTGCGGTGTAAGCTTAAACTACATAGTTGCGATAGTGGGATTCACCGCGCTAATAACGATCTATATTATGCGTAGAATAGCTTCCCCGTCATCTGGTAAAACTTGAGAAGCTATGCTCAACCTACTTACAGTTACTAGGTCTGAAACCTTTCTAAAGCTTTTAAGGTTTAGTTCCTTAACCTTTCCAAAGAACAACCATAGCTAAACTCTGCACGGCTTAAATATGCCAAAAATAAGAGGGGCTTAAACGTAATATCTATGGAAATGAGGAAGGTTTTGAAAACCTACCTGAATTCAAAAACTTAAGAATGAGCTCCTAGGTAGAATTCGGTCTAACTAAACCATACTGAAAAGATCCAGAGATAGCAAATGAAAAACGGGCCAATTTTACACAGATAAAGTCTTATCTTAAAAATGAATGGTAGCCCGGGGGAGATTCGAACTCCCGTCACCAGGTTTCTCCTCGCCAAGGAGCCCGCCCTACTCCTCAGCAGATCCAGAGCCTGGCATCCTTGGCCGCTAGACGACCGGGCTACCATTGTTCCATAATTGAGGGTTCTTAATAATCTTTATCGTTAATTGAGGTTTTTCAAAGCATCTTCTATAGCGCTTAAAGTAAGCTCCACCATCTCTCTGTTAACAATACCCATATGTCCTATTCTGATGACGTCTTTGGATTCTCCGCCTATTCCCGTCGATATCAGTACGTTGTGCTTTTCAAAACGTATTCTTGCAATTTCTCAGCTATAGGTTTACCTAGCTTAGCTACAGTTATAGTTGGGGAGCTCCTTCTCGCCTTTAATTCTAGACCTAGCTCAGTAAGTCCCTTCCTAACCAACTTCGCCATTTGTTCATGTCTCCTCCATCTGTTTTCGAGCCCTTCCTTATGTAACAGCTTTAGAGCTATTTTCGTAGCTCTCAGTATTGGTATGGTAGGGGTAGCTAGGTAAATTCTTGGATTTTTCATAACCTTTAACCAGCGTTTAAGGTTAAAGTAGTAACTTTTAATCTCAGTTCTCCTATTCTCTAAAAATTCCTTAGCTCTATCCGAGATAGCTATTAAAGCAGCTCCTGGAGGAGCTGCTATACATTTTTGAGAGCCCGCAAAAGCTACATCATAACCATCATTATCGAAGTAAAAAGGAGCGCCACCTAAACTACTTACTACATCTACGAAAATCAAAACTCCGTATCTTCTCGCTACCTTAGCTACCTCCTCCACCCTATTGTATACTCCATTTGTAGTTTCTATGTGAGTAACTAAAATCGCCTTATACTCATCTTTTTCCAACGCCTCCTTTACATCTTCTGGATTAACGTCATGTCCGGAGGGGTAGACCAGCCTTTTTACCTTAGCTCCATAGATCTCGGCTATCTCCGCAAATCTCTCTCCAAAATAGCCCGTTATTAAAGCTAGGACTTTATCATCCGGTTCTATTAAGCTCGCTACAGCCCCCTCCATCCCTAAAGTTCCAGAGCCGGAATATACGATAACGTTCTCCTTCTTCGTTTTATAGAGCTTAGCGGTCAAGTAGAGGAGCTCAGTAAATTCTTCATGAAATTCGGGGCTTGTATGGCCTATCGAGGGCCAGCTTAATGCCTCTAGTACTTGGGGATCTAGATTAGTAGGTCCTGGTATCATTAGGAGGGGGCTTCTCATAGCCTCTTATTTACGAATTTTATATATTAAAACATTCTTTAGCTAGATTAAAATAGTAGAGCTCTACGCACCATAATAGCTAGGGATGGCGGCCATAGAGTTCGCGAAGAGGGAGTATACGTTAGAGGAGGTTTTATCGCGTTTAAACCCCTTGGTATCCAAATGGTTTAGATCGAACTTTAAAGACCTAACCCCTCCTCAAAAAATGGCCGTCATCCCTATCATGGAGGGGAAAAACGTTCTAGTATCCAGCCCTACCGGTACAGGTAAAACCCTCACAGCTTTCTTAAGCATAATAAGTGAGTTGATGAATTTAGCTGAGAAGGGAGAGTTAGAAGATAAGGTGTACGCTGTTTACGTATCTCCTCTTAGAGCTTTAAATAACGACATTTACAGAAACTTAAAGAAACCGCTAAATGAAATATACGCTTTAGCTTCGAAGGAAGGTAGAGAAGTTCAGGAGATAAGACATCAAGTAAGAACCGGTGATACTACCCAGAACGAAAGGCAGAAAATGTTGAGAAAACCTCCCCATATCTTAATAACTACCCCTGAGAGCTTAGCTATTATTTTAAATGCTCCTAAATTCAGGAAGGCTTTAAAAGAGGTGAGATGGGTAATAGTTGATGAAATACATAGCCTAGTTGAAAATAAGAGAGGTTCCCATTTGAGCTTATCGCTGGAAAGGCTACAGGAAATGGTTGAAAATCGCATCATTCGAATCGGTCTTTCGGCTACTATAAACCCTTTAGTTGAAGTCGCTAAGTTTTTAGTAGGTTTTGAAAAGGGAAGGCCTAGATCGTGTTTAATAATTGATACGAACTTCGCTAAAGGGAAGGATCTGAAGGTACTATCTCCGACCGATGATCTGATCCATACGCCTAGCGATGAAGTAAACAAGAGGATGTATGAGCTGATTTCAGAACTGATTGAAAAACATAGGACTACTCTAATATTTACTAATACTAGGAGTGGAACGGAAAGGGTTGTGTTCCATTTGAAGTCTGTATTAGGAACTAAAATGATCGGAGATGACGAGATAGCAGCTCATCACGGCTCCTTATCCAGATGGGTTAGATTTGAGGTAGAGGAGAAGCTTAAGAACGGTCAACTTAAGGCCATAGTTTCAAGTACGTCCTTAGAGCTTGGAATAGATATAGGATACATCGATCTAGTGGTTCAGATAGGGTCTCCTAAATCGGTTACTAGAGCTTTGCAAAGAGTAGGGAGAGCGGGGCATAGACTTCACGAAGTAAGTAAGGGGAGGTTTATCTGCGTAGATAGAGATGATATGGTAGAAGTAGCCGTTATGATAAGGGAAGCGTTAAAGGGACGTTTGGACGTAGTTCACATCCCTAAGAACCCTCTAGACGTGCTAGCTCAACACGTGTTAGGAATGGCTATAGAAAAGAAATGGAAAGTAGAGGAAGCGCTAGAGCTCACAAGGAGGTCGTATTCATTCCATACGTTGAAAAAAGAGGATTTCTTAACTTTATTGAAATACCTATCTGGAGGTTTCAATTTAGAAGAGAGTAAGGTGTATGGAAAGATTTGGTTTGACGGTAAGATGTTCGGCAGGAGAGGGAAGTATGCTAGGGTTATCTACTCTTTGAATATAGGGACGATACCGGATGAAGTTGATGTTAAAGTAAGGACCGTCGATGGCAAGCTCGTCGGAAGCATAGAGGAAGATTTCTTGGAAAGGTTAATGCCAGGAGATAGGTTCTTATTAGGAGGAAGGGTTTACGAATTCGTAAGCAGTAGAGGTTTAGAAGCTAGGGTCAGGCCTGCCTTCGATAAAAAACCGACGGTACCAAGCTGGTTTAGTGAAATGCTTCCTCTAAGCTTCGATTTAGCGGTAGAAGTCTCTAAATTTAGAGGAAAAATAATGGATATGTTGAGGAAGGGAAAGGACGTAATAGAATACATAAAGAATACTTGTAATACGGACTTGAATACGGCAAAAGGTATAGCGAGCTATATAAAACAACAGATGGAGTTTTTGAGATCGTTAGGAATAGAAGTATCTCCTTCTCATAAAGTTATCTTCCAAGAATGGTTTTGGGATGAAGAAGGAAGAGCTGAGCAGGTCTTCCACACCCTGTATGGAAGGAGAGTAAACGAGGCTCTATCTAAAGCGCTTGCCTATTTAGTTAGTAAGAAGCTTAAAAGGAATATAGGAATAGCTATCCATGATAATGGATTTTTACTAATATACCCGAAGGGGGTGAAACCTATCGCCGGTTTAAACGACCTTGTAGGAGTAAACCTTGAGGAGGTATTGAGAGAAGCGGTAGCTAATACCGAATTAATGAAGAGGAGGTTTAGACATGTAGCTACAAGAGGACTCATGATATTGAGGAATTATAAGGGACACGAAATAAGCGTTAATAAACAACAGTTAAGCTCTCAAGTACTCTTGAACGTAGTGAAAAGCATACCGGACTTTCCCATTTTAAAGGAGACTTACAGAGAGATTTTAGAAGACCACATGGATATAGAAAACGCGAAGAAGGTAGTGAAGTGGATATCTGAAGGAAAGGTTAAGGTTTTAGATTTAGGACAGGTACCGGTACCCTCACCATTTGCTCATAATATAGTATTGGAAGGGCTTAGCGATGTGATATTAATGGAAGATAAAAGGTATGTACTTGAAAAGTTATATGAAATGGTTAATCAAGTTATAGTAGGCAAGAAATGATTGAAGAAAGGGTAGATGAGAACCTCTATGCTTTCCCATACGGCGTTTACGCCAAGGATATAGAGGCAATCGTCATCGCAGACCTTCATCTTGGATTCGAAGAGGCTTTAGAAAGCTCTGGTATACATGTACCGATCAGTCAGTACCGTAAGGTAAAGGAAATGATCTTCGAAGCTATTGGACGTTACAATCCTAAGAGATTAATTATCGCCGGAGATGTAAAACACGAATTTGCTAAGGCTAGTTATGAAGAGTGGGAAGAAGTGACTGATCTTATTAAGTCCCTAAAGGGATCAGTTGAAGAAATTAGGGTTGTTAGAGGCAATCACGACAACTTCTTAATTCCCATATTGAAGAGGTTGAAGGTTCCTTTAGACGATCCCCTTCTAAAGATAGGTAAGTGTGCGATAGCCCACGGACATAAAGAGATTCGGCTTGAAAACGTGAAGACTTTATTTATCGGACATGTACATCCTGCGATAACGATTAGGGGGGAATTTGGGGAGAAAACGAAGTTTAGGTGCTTAGTTAAGGGATTTATCGGAAGTACGAAGGTATATGTTTTGCCGGCCTTCTCTCCTTACGCTCTTGGGTATGACGTTTTAATGGAAGATAACCTTTCTCCCATCACTAAGGAAATGAGAAATATCGAAGTAATAGCTGTAGATGAGGAGGCTGGAATATTGAGTTTAGGACCGTTGGAAAGAATTGCTAAGCTTATTGGGAGAGTCCAGTTGGGCTTCGAGATGTAATCTTACTTATAGGATACCTCCCCCCACTTCTTTAAGGCTTCCTTCAACTCTTTACTCTTCTCACTATACTCTCTCAGAGAAATGCCCTTCAAGTACGCATCTACAGCGTCTCTAACTGCTTTAGCTCCAGCTCTCGGTCCCATAGGATGCCCAAGAACCCCTCCTCCTACCTGAATTACGATATTGTTTCCTACAATGCTTAACAAATGAGGTATTAAGCCTGGATGTAGGCCTCCAGAGCTAACCGGAGCTACGGGCTTTATAGAGCCCCAGTCTGTAGATAGGTAACCTTCCCTTTCTTCGAATTTTTCTGAAGTTAGCTTCTCCTTTAAGATTAATACCTCTTCCTTAGGGGTATCGAGTTTCCCAACTACCGTTCCTATGTGCAATTGATCGACTCCAGCTAATCTAGCAAGTTCTCCAACTACTATCATCGACATTCCGTGATATGGGTTTCTAGTAAAGGCCGAGTGAAAGGCTCTATGAGCATGGATGGCTAACTTTAAATCTTCGCACACCTCCCTCATCGTTTGTAAAGCTCCCCATCCAACGGTTAAAATGTCGATCATAACGTATTCTCCTCCATACTCCTTTACCAACTTCGCTCTCCTCTCCATTTTCCTTACATCTCCCGTTATATTTACTAGGTAGCTTTTCCTCTCCCCGGTCTCCTTCTCTGCCTTCTCCCTATACTTGAATACGAGCCTTAACCGTTCTTCAAACTTATTGAAGGGCAGGTCGGTTAGATTTTCGTCGTCCTTTAAGAGATCTACCCCTCCTAACCAAACCTCATATCCTACTTTAGCATGTTCTTCGCTTGTAAGGCCTAGCTTAGGTTTAGGAACGGTAGCGAGGATTGGTCTGTCTTCTATTTTCAACATCTTCTTAATTCCATCTATACCAAATTGGGGACCTTTAAAGTGAGATATGAGGGATTTAGGCCACTTTACATCCATTAGTCTTAAGTACTGAACAGCTTTCATTCCGAACAC
>CALBHZ010000220.1 GCA_937892815.1 uncultured archaeon
TAATGATACGGCGACCACCGAGATCTACACCGTCTAATTCGTCGGCAGCGTCAGATGTGTATAAGAGACAGTAGCTCCTCGGCTAGCTCTTCGATCACGTAGGCGATGTCGTCTATCGGCGATCCTTCAAGGGTTGTTGAAATGGGATATAGCCTAGGACCTTAAGCTCCGTTTTACCGTCCGCTAACGTAGCCTCCTTCACGTCCGAGGGAAGGATGTGGCCTATCCTCTCGGCTACGCCTTTCCTTATAACGGTAAAGGAAAACCCTTGATCTTGCCGTCATCGCAGCAACCGCTTATAAACTTTGCAGTCCGGTGGTAACCGTTCCGGCTCTCCGCTACCTCCGGTGCGCGTACAGCGGAGGGCCTCAACCGCGGATCGCTCTAAGCACGTGTAAAATCGGCTAACGGCAGATCACCCTATGGTCCAACGCTTGAAATTAACTCAGCAGTCGAAAAAGGCTTTTGCGCCAAACCGCATTCTAGGAATATTTATAAGGAGAGACTATCGAAGGGTCAATAATAAGGAATGTCGTCTTCCTCAGCAAGATCCTTAAACTCGATGAGCGGAAGCGCGATAAGTTGTAAAGGTTGATGTGAATGATTCGGGATTTTAAAAAAGCCCGAAAGAGTATCCGAAAACAGCGTCTCTTTATGTTCGCCTTGTCCGTAATCCTTGTATTGGTATTATCACAAATGACTCAAAACGTAGCAGGCACAATGGAGCATGAAGAAATCTACTCCCTTCCTATCGATAAAATCAGAGATGTAATGCCCGAAGCCGATCGATTTTTGAAGAGCTCGGGCGAACTTCCATACTACATAGCCTTTAAAGGAAATGAATTGATCGGACTGTGTTTCTTAACTTCAGATGTAATGCCGAAGATACGGGGGTTTACCGGATTACCGATTAAGATCTTAGTGGCTATAGATTTAAAGGGCAACATAACAGGGATCGAGGTGATTAATTGTGTGGAACCAACTCATTTACCGGAGTTCGACCTCCAAGGAAGGCTTGAACGCGACCTCATCGGGAGGAGCGTATGGGAAGAGCTTCAGGTCGGTAAAGATGTAGATACGTGGACGGGAGCTACTATAACGCAAAGAGCGATAGTGGAAGCGGTAAAGGAGGGCGGAAGAAAGGTCCTGCTAGACTACGAAGCCCATCGGGCCATCCCTACTTACCTTATACTGAACCCCTTGCCTTCAAACGTGACCGAAGGGACTCTCTTAAACTTCACTGGAAAGCTCGTTAGAGCGGACGAGTGGAGCGGTATACCGGATGCCGAGGTGTCAGTTTACGGCAACGAGATCCTTCTAGCTACAGGAAGGACCGATGAGAAAGGGGAATTTAAGATCTCTTGGCTGGCTATACCTCTAGCTCCCGAAAACCGAACCCTCTCGATCTACGCTAGGTTTAACGGAAGCGATCGATATGGGCCCTCTGTAAGCAGGCAGTTCACGATTAGGGTAGTCGAAAAGCCTCCGAACCAGCCGCCCGTAGCTCTGTCTCTTATACACATCTGACGCTGCCGACGAATTAGACGGTGTAG
>CALBHZ010000221.1 GCA_937892815.1 uncultured archaeon
GAGAGAACTTTGAGCATAATTTGCTCTGCTAACCTTCGAGATGAGGTTTTTAGTATTTGTTGATCATCTCATCCCAACAGCATCGATCTATTGGACGAGTCTTGCCTTCACATATTTCTTAGCCGCTTCAAATTGCTTAACGTCGGAGGTATAGAATTCAGCTCTCAGTTCCTCTGCGAGAGCTATGTAGAGGGCGTCATAGACGGTAATTTTTTCGCTTAACGCTATTTCTAAACCGCGCTCAAGGTAGTTCTCGGCTTCGAAGAGCAATAAGCTTTTACTGAAGTATTTCAGCGCCTCAGTTCTCCCTTTCGCATCCTCCTCATCTAACCGCTTTCGAACAACGGCTTTCCAAATAGCGTTTAAGGCTTCAATAAAAGCGTAATCTAGCGTTGCCGTCTTGCTCGTTAGTGGAACGCTCTCCCAACTCTCCTCTCGAAGGACTACCTTCGCGAGGGCGGAGGCATCAATTACTATCACGATCCTCCCTCACAGACTTCGCTGAAAACCCTCTCTCAACACCCTTCCTCCCTTCGAGGATTTCAAGAGCCCTTTGGAGGTTTTTCTTCCTCTCCTCCTCTTTTATACGCTGGATTATGAACTTCCTTATCTCCTCGCTCCAGTTTATATTTACCTCCCTCATCTTAGCTTTTACCCCATCTGGAATCCTGACCGTAATGACGCCCATGTAACACCACTTAAAATACATCACGTAATGCAACATCTATAAAAGTTGCGGTTCCTGCACTGGTCTACCTCGCGAAAACCTCGCCGTTCACGGTGGAGGATCGGATGAACAGCTCTCAGCCTCTCCGCAATCTACCAACGGCCTCTAAGACATTCCCGAAGTATGGACTGGCATAGTAAAGCCTCTTTTCCTATTAAGGGTGGCGGATATTAGCACTTACGGCAGAAAGCCGCGATAGGCTGCCAGCTGAAAAACACCGATCTAGCTATTTCAACGGCTTTCCCCACTCTTTTTCAGGTCCTCCTCTCGAAATCATCAATCTCGAATATTCTTCAGGATTTGCCCATCGAAGGATATTATAGCCTTCACTTTATTCCCTTTTCCTCCATGCAATTACCGCTCGTATCCTCCTTAAGCCTACAGTACGGATAAAGTAGTTCTAAATCTCCAAACTATCCAATTAATATTAAAACCTTCATGACGAAGCTAAGATAAACGTGGATCTTTAAAAGCCGATCGGTAAACCTTCAAATACATCTTTGGGCTTTGTATTGAAGTCTTGAAGATATGCGTAATAGGGTTGGGGAAGATAGGTACGATAATCGCGAGGAAGCTAGCTAGTGGCGGGCACGAAGTGGTAGCATCAACCCTTCATCCTGAAAGGCATAGGGATGTTGAGAGGGAGGGAATTAAGCTGTACTACAGCAATAGGGAGGCGGCTAGAGCGGCCGATGTAGTGATATTGGCCGTAAAGCCTAAGGACGTTACGAAGGTCTTAAAGGAGATAAGGAGCGAGGTTGAAGACAAACTCGTAATATCGATAGCGGCCGCCGTTCCCTTAAAGATCATGGAGAAGGTCTGCCCTAAATCTAGGATTGTGAGGGCTATGCCTAACATAACGGCCTTAGTTAACGAGGCGGTTACGGCCATTAGCCCCGGAGGCAAAGCTACTAAAGAGGATATCGAGCTCGCTTGCTCTATATTCAACTTAATGGGCGAAGCTGTGGTTGTAGATGAGGAGGCGATGGATACGGTAACCGGGTTCGTAGGGAGCGGTCCGGCCTACGCCTTTATGCTAATAGATGCCCTAGCCGATGCGGGAGTTAAGGTCGGGCTACCTAAGGATATGGCCTTGAAGATGGCCGCTAGAACGGTGTTGGGATCGGCTAGGATGATCTTGGAAAATAAAGGGCACCCAAGCGAGCTAAAGGACTGGGTAGTTACTCCAGGAGGGGTAACGATTATGGGCTTATACGAGCTTGAGAAGAGGAGCATTAGAGCGGCCTTAATGGAGGCCGTAGATGCTGCCGTGAATAAGGCGAGGGAGATAACCTCCAAGATATCTGAAGAAGTAGATTTATGAGAGGTTTTGATCTAAAAATAAGCGAGGTCGTTCTTGAGAGCTCGTTAACACATAGCGCTTAATAGCTTACCTATACCAGCTCTATGAATTGCTTTCTAGATCTCTATCCAATAGCTCATAGCATCTTGTATAACTACGCTCTTCCTCTTCACATGGTTAAATTCTTCAAAGGTATATGCGAGTATTTCAAACGGTACGTCCTTTCTCGCTAGCTTCCTCAGTATATTTGGCCGTAAGTAAAAGTCTGTATCGCTAAAGCCGTTCGAAACGACTATGACGTCTACATCGCTATCCTTTAACCAGGTATTTTTTGCGTAGCTTCCGAAGAGATATACCTTAGCATCTGGATACCTCCTCTTCACTTCGTATACGAAGTCGATTAGCGCGCTTTTAACTTTATCTGGAATAGATAAGCTCCGTAGCTTTTTCGACGACGAACTTCGCAACTTCCAAGGCTCTCTCCGCTTGCCTTATATTAAAGCTCTTCGATGGCCTCGTTATCCCAGCGTTAGGGTACCTAGATGTAACGTAATACTGCGATATTTCCGGCAGTCTTTCTTCTAGTTCCCTCGGAAGTTGGAATACGTCGGAGATTTCGCTATATAACGTCGTTAAGTCGTGTACATGTGGAGGCCTTACCCTCTTCTTAAAAATTAACAACGCCTTGAAAGACTTTTCAGTAGCCTGTTGCGACATGTAACAGGATAGACTGTAGTCTCCTTCGCTAAGGCTCCTTTCAGCCCTCTTCAAATCTACCTTAGCTTCTTCAATCCAGTCTATTACCTCCTCTCTAACCGACATTTCGTACAGTAGCTAAGATCGTAATACTTAAACATAAGCTTACCTCTTAACAAAGGTAGATGATGAGTTCAGCCTTGTCGGAGCCTAAGGCAGTGAAGATATCCCGACGGGCGGACTGATAAATTTTCATTTTCTAGAGACGAACTTATTTCCCTTGATGTAAAACCTGAGAGGCCAGTCTTTAGCCTTAGTTACGCCTACCCTTTTCGTTACTACGATCTCGTTTACCTCGTAACCATCGTCGGCTATGAAGATAGGAGGGCCTAGTAAGGACATACCGTCCATCTCTCTCGTAACTCCCAAGGCTTTAGATAGCAATCCGGGACCGCTCGTCCTGCCCTTAACGTTTCTAATAGGCTCGCCCGCCCTAATTAAAATGGCCTCTCCAATTTTAGTTACCACGTTCATGCAGTTCTGCCTATGTATCGTATAGACGTAAAGCGTCGCAGGTCCTTTGAACATAGAGGCATTCCTCTTCGTCATCCCTCTGTATGCATGACATGCGGGATCGTTCCTGAGGTAAGCCTCAGTCTCAACGATCCTAACGATCCTATCTTCATGTACTAAGAGCTTTCCTAGGAGATCTTTCGCTACTTCAATAGTATCTCTATCGTAAAACGATTTAGGTAAGGGCTTTAACGTCATTTCCATCAACCTATAAGGCTCTTCAATAAAAGCTTCATGCTATTCAAGCTTAGTATGGGTGCCTTCACTTCATTTAACCACGGATAAGAGTTCATCTCCTCAATATGCTTTAAATCAATTATTTCCTCTTCCTTGTCTTCAATAAACCTTTTTCCCCTAAGGAAAGAAGCCGCTACGCTTGGAGTAAACCTCCAAAGAGCGTATCTCCTAAATTCCTCAAAATTACAATATCTGGAGTACCACTTCTTATATTCCCTTCTCATCACTTCTTCAATTAGACCAAGATCTTCAACGTCCGGCTTTAGTAAGTAGAGCTCGTATATTGGCTTGTATGGACAGTAGTAGCAAGAGACGCGTATTGCACCGTTTAAGTAATCTGGATGAATCAAGCCCGTCTTCCTAACTAAACTTATGATATCTACTATTGTGAGAGGAGCAACCGGGTACACCTTTTTCCCCTCGCTTAATCTATCCTTCAATACCTTAAAGGCCAGCCGTCTAAACCTCTTTCCAGCCTCCCATATCCTATCTCCTACGGCCATTAGATCTACGATCTTTCGTCTCAGCAAATCTCTTAATGGTCTAGATTTTAAATAAGTACACCACCTAGCTCTTCTGTAAGGTAATCCATCCTTTAGGAGCCTCTTTTTAACCATTTTCTTAGGCGGTGTTAAGATCTCTATCTTAATGCCCATTTTATTGGAAACCTTATCTACGAACTTTAAGTTATATAACGGCTCTAGAAACGGCATATATACATAGAACACTTTGAGCTCGAAGCGCATGATATCCTTAAGCTTATCTAATACTATCAAGGCTGTCTCTTATACACATCTGACGCTGCCGACGAATTAGACGGTGTAGATCTCGGTGGTCGCCGTATCAT
>CALBHZ010000222.1 GCA_937892815.1 uncultured archaeon
ACCGTCTAATTCGTCGGCAGCGTCAGATGTGTATAAGAGACAGGTTATGGACGTTACGAACGTCGAACAAGCGCAGATTGCCGAAGATGCAGGAGCGGTAGCCGTTATGGTTTTAGACAAGCTTCCCTACGATATCAGAAAGGCAGGAGGTGTAGCGAGAACCGCTAGCTTAAAGGTGATAGAGGAGATAATGGATCATATAACCATACCCGTGATGGCTAAATGTAGGATAGGGCATTACGGAGAGGCAAAAGTGTTAGAAAGCCTTGGCGTAGATATGATCGACGAATCCGAAGTCCTCACGCCAGCAGATGAGGAAAGACATATCTGGAAATGGGAGTTCGTTACCCCTTTCGTTAATGGAGCGAGAGATCTAGGAGAAGCTCTTAGGAGGATAGAGGAAGGAGCGTCGATGATTAGAACTAAAGGCGAAGCGGGGACCGGCAACGTTTCCGAAGCTATAAAACACATTAGAACTATAAACGAACAGGTTAAATTAATTACTTCATTCTACGGAGAAGGCGATCATCAAGAGCTAATGAGGATAGCTAGGAAGCTTAGAGTTTCCTACGAGCTCGTTTTAGAGACCGGAAGGCTTGGAAGGGTTCCAGTAGTTAACTTCGCAGCTGGAGGGATAGCTACGCCGGCCGATGCGGCCTTCGTAATGAAGCTAGGCGTAGACGGCGTATTCGTAGGCTCTGGTATATTTAAGTCGAGAGATCCATTGGAGAGAGCGAAGGCCATAATCTTGGCCGTATCGCACTTCGATGATCCTCATACGGTAATGGAAGCTCAAAAGATGATAGACGAGAAGAAATCTATGGTAGGAGTGAGCCCAGAGGCTCTGGAGGTAAGGATGCAGGTAAGAGGATACGAATCATGAAGGTAGGGATAATTTCCCTTCAAGGAGATGTAGAGGAACATAGGGAAGCGACGTATAGAGCTTTTGACAAGCTCGACGTTGAAGGTGAAGTAATCGAGGTAAAGAACGTCGATGAGCTAGGAAGCGTGAACGGCGTCATAATACCTGGAGGGGAAAGTACGAGCATAGGGAGGCTTGTATCCAGATCTCTATTTTCTGCTTTAAAGGAGAGGATCGGAAAAGGACTACCTGTTTTAGCGACCTGCGCGGGCCTCATAGTTCTAGCTAAAAAGGTATACGATAGGAGGGTGGGAGAGACGAAACAGCCTCTTCTAGGGGTTTTAGATGTGCTAGTGGAAAGGAACGCCTTTGGAAGACAAAGAGAGTCCTTTGAGACGTATATAAAAGTACCGCTGATCGGAGAAAAGCCCTTTAAAGCGGTATTTATCAGAGCTCCCTTAATAAGAAAGGTGTGGGGAGATGTCAAAAGCATCGCAAGTATAAAGGAGGGAATAGTAGCTGTTAAGCAAAACAACGTCTTAGCTACGTGCTTCCATCCAGAGCTAGCAGGAGATACCAGGTTTCATGAATTACTAATAAAAACGATAAAGGTCTAAGGACGTTCCTCCTCTTTCTTTACTCCAGGTACTATGTATATACTAGATTTATCAGGGGGGACAACTAGAACGGAACCACATTCTTCACATACGTAGTAGACGTTTACGCCCCCTTCTGCAGATTGCACTCCTATTTTTCTAAGCTTAACGTGCTTACACTCCATCAAGTAGTTATTAGCAATTATCCTTTAATACCTGTCTCTTATACACATCTGACGCTGCCGACGAATTAGACGGTGTAGATCTCGGTGGTCGCCGTAT
>CALBHZ010000223.1 GCA_937892815.1 uncultured archaeon
AGGTTGAGCTTACCACGGCCTTCCCTTTCCCTTTAACCTCTAATGCTATCTTAACCATAGCCGCTATCGCCTCATCTCCCGCTACACTCCTCCCTTTATCGTCGACTAACAATATCTTATCGGCATCTTCGTCAAACATTAAGCCAAGAGAAGCGTTCATCATTTTAACTATAGAAGCCAACCTCGTAACATACCTATGAACCTCTCCTGAAGATTTCGTAGGGATATCTCCTCCCATATGAACGTTTAAAAGAAGCGCTTCTACTCCTATTCTCTCAAATAAAGCTGGAGCGACGAAGGAAGAAGAACCAAATGAACAGTCGACAACTATTAAAGGCCTTTCCCTGCTGATGAGCTTAACGTCGAAATGTTTTAACAGATAATCTATGTAATCCTCTATATGTCCTTGAACGTATATGTTGCTTCCCAAAGAATCTGGTTGAGCTCTTAGAAATTCCTCTCTAAATATGATCCTCTCTATCTTCTTTTCATCCTTAAGAGATGGAGGAAGACCATCTTTATCTAGTAGCTTCACCTTCACTACGTCTGCCTTCGTTAGAGAAGTCGACGTCATTATGCTCGCAGGCAATTTATGATTTAATTGATAATGCCTCAACACGGGAGAGGGCGAGACCTGTAAGTTCCTAACTCTAATCCCTGATGCCATAAGCCCAGCTATCAAGGCTCTTTTAATTACCCTCGAAGGTCTAAAGGTATCTCTTGCAACGGCTATTTCATTACCGGATCCTATCCAACTTCCAATAGCTAAACCAATTTTCAAAGCTAGTTCGGGCGTCATATCGGAATTTACGATCCCTTCAATACCCCATTCGCTAAAAAGCCTTCTCTTTGCACCAAACCCCCATCTTAAATGGGAAGTTACTATGCTGTAAGGCTCTATGTATTTCGAAGGCCATATGTAAACGTTAGGCCTTATTACAGCTCCCGCCCCAATCCTACATTCATCTCCTATAACGGCCCCTTCTCCTACGAATACATTAGTATCCAGTTTACACGAACTTCCTACAATTGACGCGTTAACCCTAGACCCCGCTCCTAAAAAGGTCCCTCCCCAAATCACCGAGCTTTCTATAACTGAGTTCTCCCCGATAACCGAATTCGAAGATATAACGCTTTCAGCTATCTTCGTCTTCTTATCTATCCTAACGTTCCTTCCAATATAGGCTGGAGGGTATATTTCAGCTTCAGGATCAATTTCCGCATCCTCGGCTATCCATACTCTATCTCTAACCATTTGAGCTAAAAGAGATGTGGAGACGTTTCCCTTCAAGATGTCCAAGTTAGCCTTTAGATATTCCTCGGGATTTCCCACATCGCTCCAATAGTATCCATGTGCTATCCATCCGTAAATAGGCTTGTCCTCCCTTAACATCTTAGGGAAGAGATCGTTGCTGAAATCGAACTCACGTCCTTCAGGTATCATCTTTAAGGCTTCCGGTTCTACAATGTAAATTCCCATATTAGCGTAATCACTAAAGACCTCAGACCAGCTAGGCTTCTCCAAGTACTTTACTATCCTACTCTCCTCATTAAGCAAAGCGATGCCGTACTCGGTTGGGTACTTAACCTTAGTTAA
The DNA here is from genome assembly GCA_937892815.1 of uncultured archaeon. Classification (GTDB taxonomy): domain Archaea; phylum Thermoproteota; class Nitrososphaeria; order Conexivisphaerales; family CALBHZ01; genus CALBHZ01. The sequence continues at coordinate 1,598 of CALBHZ010000223.1, forward strand.
AGCCATCGTAACCCAAGCTCCCGTTCTTTTATGAAACCTCAGCAAAGTTCCCAAATCTACATCCGTTAAAATATCGCCGCTGAAAACCAAAACCGTCTCATCTATCCCATCTAAAGCCTTCTTCACACCTCCAGCCGTACCTAAGGGCCTATCCTCTATACTGTATTCTATCCTAACGCCATAAGAGGAACCGTCTTCGAAGTGATCCATAACCACTCTAGGAAGGTAATGTAACGTCATCGTAATATCGTTAAACCCGTACTTCCTGAGTAAATCGATAGTGTATTCCAATAACGGCCTATCGCATAACGGAACCATAGGCTTAGGCCTATTAACAGTTAACGGCCTTAATCTAGTTCCCTCTCCCCCAGCCATTATAACGGCTTTCATTCTAGTCTACGTTGCAAACGACTTCATATAAGGCTTATCCTTATATGGGGGCATAAGCAGGCTATAAGGTAGGTTAAAAAGTTGCTTAGAGTTGCGATGTTTACCTGGGAATATCCTCCTAGGATAATAGGCGGAATAGCCAGGCATTGTTATGGTTTAGCGAGGGCGTTGAGTAGGAGAGGAATTGAAGTCCACATATTTACTCCCGAGTTTCCTAATACACCATACGAAGAGTCAAATGAAAACTTATTCGTACACAGAGTTAAAATCGAGCTTGGACATCCAAACTTCATAATCTGGGTTCTCTTAATGAACCATTTTTTAGAAAAACGGCTCGGGTTAGAAGGCGTTGATCGTTTCGATGTAATTCATTCCCACGATTGGTTAACTACTATTGCAGGCATAAACGTCAAACATTTAGGTAAAAAGCCGTTTGTACTAACGATACACAGCACCGAATCTAAAAGATCTTCAGGCTTATCTACCTCCGATTCAATTTTAATAGATGGAATTGAATGGTGGGGGACTTACGAGGCTAGAAGGGTAATAACGGTTTCTAATTCAATGAAGAAAGAGCTAATTGATCATTTTAAGCTCCCACCTAATAAGGTTGAGGTTATTCCGAACGGTGTAAATCCAGATGATTTTAAGGTTGAAGTAGATAGAGGGAAGGTGAAGATGTCCTTAGGATTTTCTCCCTTCGATAGGATAGTACTCTTCGTAGGAAGGTTAACCGAGCAGAAAGGAGCTTGCTTTTTAATAAAGGCCTTTCCGGAAATTCACAAAAGACATAAGGAGGCTAGGTTGGTTATAGTAGGAGATGGTCCTCAAATGGGGTACTTAAAGGACTTAATATATGGTATGGAAATAGGGCATCTCGTAAGGTTCTTAGGTCATGTGGATGATAACTATCTAAAAACAATATTAGCGTCGTCGGATGTACTAGTAATCCCATCGATCTACGAACCCTTCGGTATAGTGGCTTTAGAGGGAATGGCTGCTGGAGTCCCCGTCGTAGCTAGTCACGTAAACGGATTAGGTGAAGTTGTTAAACACGAGGTGAATGGGATTACGGTCTTTCCAGCGGATCCAAGTTCCATCGCATGGGGCGTGAACAGAGTTCTAGAAGATGAGGAGTTAGTTAAGAGGATAATACGGGAGGGAAGGAAGACCGTAATTGAAAGATACTCGTGGGATATCGTCGCGGAGAAAACGCAAAAAGTATATGAGGATGTAGTCACGAGTTAAGACCATGGAAAAGGAAAACGAGGATCTTTTGCTTTTGCTCTACTTAAATAACTTAGGCGTAATAGATGAGGCTAGAGCGATGAGTATTGAAGATATAGCGAAAAGATTAGAGCTCGATCCAACTATCGTAACGAAAACGGTAGAGAAGTACTTAAAGTTGGGATTTGTTAAAATAGCTAAGGGGGGAACGCAGCCTAGATACTACCTATCTCAAGAAGCGGTTATTAAGGTAAGCAGATTCCATACGTGATTAAAATGAAGCTGTATAAAAGGAACGTTATTGAGAGGATATTGGATCCTAGGGAGAGCTTCAGGGTAAACGAAATCGAGATAGAGTACAGAAGACATCCCTTATTAGGGTTCTGGGTAAGGGTGAACTATGAAAGGGCAAAGAGGCCTAAACATGCTATAACGAAGGAAGATCTATCGTGGATAGAGGATACTAAGAAGAACTGTCCTTTTTGCTTTGAAAATATCGAAAAAATGACCCCTAAATTCGATCCAGAGCTTGTTCCAGAGGGGAGGATACGGGTAGGAAACACCGTAACCTTCCCTAACTTATACCCCTTTGGCACTTTACATGCGGTATCCGTATTATCTAAGGAACACTTCCTCCCTCTAGATCAATTCAAGGTAGAGCATTTCGTCAACTCCTTCTTAGCGGTTAAGGATCTATTTGAAAGAGCTAGAAAAAGAGAACCCGCCTTAAGGTACGTTAACATCGGTATGAACTATCTACAACCGGCAGCTGCTTCCTTAGTCCATCCCCACATACAGGTGCATTTAGAAAGAACTCCGTCTCTACTGGTTGAAATGGAAAAGCTAGCCTCCCAAAATTATTACAATGAGAACCTAGAACCTTTTTGGAGCTCTTATTTGAAGGAGGAGAAAAAGGAAAAGGTGAGGTATTTAGGATCAACTAATGGGTTTGAATGGGTAGCGAGCTTTGCACCTTTAGGCAGAGATGAAGTGATAGGAATTTCAACTACGGGAACTACCGACTTTATGCAGATGGATGAAGAAGAGATCAGAGGTTTAGCGGAGGGCATCGTTAAAACCTTTAAGGGTTATCATAAGCTTGGAAAGTACAGCCTTAACTTCGGTATACATTCATGGCCCGATAGAGACCCCGATTTCTCACTTCACATCCATATTATAACAAGACCCTCTCCTAGCTTCCTCTATTGTTCAGATAGAGGGTACTTGGAGACCCTATTTGGAGATATAGTTGTAGACGATTTGCCTGAAAGCGTAGCTGGAGTCCTAAGGGAGAATTGGTAATTACCTCCTTTTCTTAGACCTCTTCGTCAATAAAAGCCTTAGGAAAGCTAGTAGCCCTCTAGTATACGTTACAAACGCTAGGACTGGGTCTTTAAAAGGTGAAAAGTAACCGTGAACCTCCATAGGACCTCCAATTCCCGTGAACATGTAGTGGAAGTGATCGCTTATTTGAAATAGCTTCCATATCTCCTCCTCAGTTCTAACGATCTTTCCAATTCCTCAACCTCCTCTAACGCCGTTCTCTGTGTGATATTCCCGGCCCCATGCTCCAATTCGTTCTGGCTCTCCGCCACTTTCATAACTTTTGATGCATGTGTAGCGGAGAATAGCGTTCCCGCCATCGCCTTATCTACTTGGAAAGCCTTATCTATAGCTGGTATTACAGCGCCGAAGCATAATCTATACATTGCGAAGGT
>CALBHZ010000224.1 GCA_937892815.1 uncultured archaeon
TTCAAGCAGAAGACGGCATACGAGATGTAGAGAGGTCTCGTGGGCTCGGAGATGTGTATAAGAGACAGCCTATAGAATGCTCGAACCTAGTGTGTTGAGCGCCGGGATAAACGAGATATACTAAGCCCGTTTGCTTTATCCTCCTTAACCTTTGAAATTGATAGGTATCTATTAACTCTAAATCTAATTCGTTCAATAGGATATTTTGATGTATGGGATCTCTAATGAATCTCTTCAACTCTGAGAAACTTAGTGGTAAACGTATTATTTAACTATTCAAGCTTTACTTAGATTAACAGTTTAGATAATCTATCTCCTCCTAAGGTCGAGTTTAAAGCTTGAAAGGGGAAGTTATTATCTCAAAAGACATATCAAGCCCTTACGTGTATCCTCTGCTTACTAAATCTAAGATAGAGCTGGTAAAAGTATTCAAACCCCCGTTAGATATCGCATTTAAAGCCTTCTCAAATATTTCGTCTAAAGTACCCAAGCAAGAAATCATCTCCCGAAGGGGTGTTGCCTATCCCTAGCCCAAGTAGTTCGTATACTTGTTCTTCAAACCCTCCTTCTCTAAGGAGGCGACAAACTTCCTAACCGTTTATAGGTTAATAGATAGATGAAGGTCTTTCCCTAAACCCTAGAATTACGTCCTTGCTAAGCTTATATAACTTCGGAGGAAAGGTGCTGGAACTCGAGATTTGGCAGCGCTCCCTTTTAGATTCTCTTCGATCTCTTCTACGTTAAAGCTGAACTTATCTAAAGAAATGGGAACTAGCGGTCTGGCCATTCTTCCATCGTCAGTTCTAACTTACCAAGCTAAAAGAACTGCGAGCACACCTGTTAAAAATATCCCGTCGAAGGTTCCCGCTCCTCCAATGCTAACCATTGGAGATCCCAACTTAGATATCTTATCTAAGTTTAGGAGATCTGCTCCAATTAAAGCCCCCAAAACTCCTGAAACGTAAGCGATGGGAGCCGGGTTCATAGGAGATAGAAGGATCGCTATGATGGCGGCCGATAGGGGAGGAAGGAATATCGGGGTTACTATTCCAAGCCCTTTAACGGGCTTAGCTACTAAGTGGATGATCGAAGTTACAATAACGATCGCCAGGATCATTATGTACAACATATGGATGTTTTTAGCGATAATGTAAATAGCCGCTAAAGTAGGTATAACCGCTCCTCCTAAATTTACGGCTACCAACGTTCTTTGAACTTCGATTGAGGGAACTTTGAAGTATATGCCATACCACTTGACTTCTCTAACGATAATTACGGGTTCTTCACTTTTCACTTCGAATAAGGGTATGTTGATGAAGCTTCCTATCAAGGTTGATGATAACAGCATAATCACTTGAAGGGGGGAAAAGCCAAGCCTTCTAAAAGCTAGGCCTACGTATCCATAGAATATTAATGGAAAAAGGACAATTAGCAGTAGAAACAAGAATAGGTAAAACGAAGATCTGTGATATGGATGAAAGATGCGACTCATGTAAAATCGGAGTGAAGGCCTTTCATATCCTCCTCGGTTATATTTTCCGTCTCCGCTATTAAGTAAATAAAGGATTCAAGTAGGAAGAGCGTCCTAAGCTCAAATATGGATAATATAGGATCCATGGGATAGTAGCTACTCCTCAATCCCTTGATTTCGGTCTTAATCCTTCCTGGAACCAAGATGATTAAGTCCGAAATCTTCGCTAAGCTAGAATCCGAATACGAGGTTATACCTACTACTTTAGCTCCCTTTTCCTTTGCCCTTTTCGCTAACATAGCAGGTATGTATTCTCCAGAGCCCGATATTACGAGAACGAGATCGTTCTTCCTTACGCTTATACTACCTCTATCCCTCCAATAGTAACACTCTCTATCCTCTCCTATTTTTGCACAGTGTCTTAACCTCGTTATAAAGAACTTGGCTACGATACCGCTCATTCCCTCTCCAACAGCTACGGTTTTCCCTGTAAAGGGGTTAGCTTGAGATCTAGGCTTAGGTAAAAGGGCGTAGAAGTTGGTGAAGTACTCATCTAACGGGGTAAATGCCCTCAATCCTCCTATAAGTTCGTTAAACGTAATTTCATATCCCTTACCGAATTCATGTCCTACTAAGGATAGAACAAAAAGGAGCGTCCTAAGCTCAAATAGAGTTCCGAGAGGAGTTAATGGAGCGTATATATGACCTAATAGCTGTCTTCCGTAATAATCATCATCGTGACCTATTTTCGTTTTTCCAGGTATGAAGATCGTTTTCGTTGCGTACTTAAGTAGGGGGCTATCCGAGCTACTAGTGATCGCTATAACCTCGCTTCCCGCGTCTCTAGCGACTTTCGCCGTCTCAACCGTATAGGTAGTAGTTCCGCTTCCCGAGATAGCTATAACTACATCGTCTTCGCTAAACATGAAGGGGATGTCTTCAGGTCCGTATACCTCCCTATATCCTAGGTTCCTCAAAAATTTAGCTAAGATCTCCGCATTATCTCCAGATCTTCCAACTCCTACCGTGACGATCCTTCTACTATTCTTTAAGATGGAGTGGACTTCGTTAACTTGATCTATAGAAGGAGGTTTAAAATCCGAGACTATATCGATGAGCTTCTTGTACGTTGAGGAGAGCTCCGCCAACGTCATTAAGTCCATCTTTATCGTTTATAAACTAATTACTAGATTCCGATAAGGCCTTCTCTATCCTCTCTAACCCCTCCCTTATATTCTCTAAGGAGTTAGCGTAGGAAACCCTGACGTACGGTTCGTACCCTACGCCAAATCCTGCTCCAGGAGTTACGCTAACAGCCGCCTTATCTAAGAGGAAATCGTTAAAGTTAGGAGGATCTCTATATATTCCTCTCACATCTGGGAATAGGTAGAATGCTCCTTTAGGCTTCTCGAGCTTAAATCCGAGCTTCTTAAAGCCTTCGAATATGAAATCCCTTCTCTTCTTGAACTCGGAAACCATTTCCTTAACGTAATCATCGCACTTCGTTAAGGCCGCTATTGCCGCTTTTTGTACAAAAGCGGGAACACACGTAGCCGTATGTTGTTGGACTTTTACCATCATCTTTATGACCTCCTCCGGACCGTAGGCATACCCTATCCTCCATCCCGTCATAGCGTACGTCTTGCTAAAGCCGTTTACCGTTATCGTTCTATCATCCATTCCTTCAAGCGTTGCAAAGCTGATAAATTCCCCCTCATACGTTAATTTCTCATAGATTTCATCTGATATAACCCATAAGTTCTTCTCCTTTACGAATGTAGCGAGCTCCTCTAATTTCCCCCTATCGTACACCGAGCCCGTAGGGTTATTAGGATAGTTGATGATTAAAGCCTTAGTTCTGCCAGTTGTATACTTTTCAAGCTCATCAATGGAAGGTAAGAAAGAGCTATTTGTTTTCACCTCAATAGGCACACCGCCTACGAGCTTTACCATCTCCATATAGCTTGGCCAAGCTGGAGTCGGTATTAACACTTCATCTCCTTCCTCTAATAGAGCTATGAGGGAATAGTAGATTGATTGTTTAGATCCTGGAGTAATTATGAAGGAAGATGGTCTAACGTCTATTCCTTTTTCGCTCTTAACCTTATCAGATAGAGTTTCTCTCAATTCAGGCAAGCCTTGACTTGGGCCATAGTGAGTATATCCCTCCTTCAAGGCCTTGTAGGCTTCTTCAATTATCGGTAAAGGCGTTGGAAAATCGGGCTCGCCTACATCTAGGCTAATTACCTTAACCCCTTTTGCCCTCAACGCTCTTGCCTTTTCAGCGGCCTTTAACGTGGCGGATTCCTTCAACCTTTTAAGTTTAGATGGGATTTCGTATTCCATCGCGTAAATGCTTAGTGACTACTAACCTAAATACTTTTAAGCTCCTTTCTCCTCTTCACCGTCATGTATAACTGGCTCCACTTCTCAGCGAAGTAGTCCCTATAAGGTTCGTATACCCTCTTGTAAAATTCCCTTTGAGAGAGAAGGGTTTTCCTTTCGAATTTCTTTACGTGTTCTAAGGCTTCTCTCCATACGTCCTCAAATATAGGGCCAAACCTCCATTCCACCTGTCTTTCGAAGTCCTTTTCGGTTTGTACTTTCCCCCCTACCATAAAGTACTCTTTTCCGTTCGCTACCTCGGTAAAAGCCATTTCATCTCCTAATTTGAATATAGCGGGGCCTTCTTCTCCTCTTTCCTTCGCCTTTCTGAACTCTAGAGTTAAGGGAGAAGTCCCTTTAAACCCTCTTTTAGCAGCTGCGTAGAAGATCGCTCTGTTTAAACCCCACGATTTAGCTTGGTCTAAAGGCAATCCTAGGACGTATGCTCTAGCTGCCTGAAGAACGGCCATAACCTGGAACCTTCCGATTGGACGCATATATGGAAGCGTAAGCGGCTTTGATATAAGGCCTTTACGCTCAGCTTTTAAACCACGAAGTTTAAAATAATGACGTGATTGTGCTTTACTTCGACGGTTTATGTCTTCCTAGAAATCCAAGGGGTATAGCTTGTTACGCTTTTGTAATATATCGCAATGGAGAGAAGATAGGTTACGGATCCGGCCTAGCGGCTAAGCCCTGGAGCGATAGAGCAACTAACAACGTAGCTGAGTATATGGGTTTGCTAAAGGGGCTTGAATGGTTATTTAAGAGGAAAGTTATTGATGAGATAAGGGTTAGAGGAGATTCGAAGCTTATCATAATGCAAATGAAGGGCGTGTATAAAGTGAAATCTAGGAAGTTGAAGAGATTGCACGAGAAATGTAAAATGTTAGAAAGAAGGTTTAGGAAGGTTCATTACGAATGGATCCCTAGGTCTCAAAATGGAGAAGCTGATAGCTTAGCGAGAAGGGAATATGGAAAGCACGTTAAGCGAGAAGGGCGACCATGAAATCGTTAACGTTAGTGCCTGTTGGCCCCGTTAATATAGCATTCTTCATTTTGCTAAAGAAGGTGAAGCTATCGTTGTTGTCTAGAAACTCCCACGAATCCAGGTTCAACTCACGAGCCCTCTTCATAGTTCTACCGTCTACCAACGCTCCTGCTGCGCTCGATACTCCATCTACTCCATCACTTCCAATTGAAGCAAATGAGGCTCTCTCCATCCCCTCTATCTCTATTCCTACGGAAAGGGCGAGTTCTTGATTTCTTCCTCCTACTCCACTTCCTTTAACCGTAACCGTCGTCTCCCCTCCCATAATTATGCAAGCTGGTCTACTCACCGGTATCGAATCCCTGTGGATGGACCACATTATAGATGAAATGAACTTCCCTACTTCTCTAGCCTCTCCTTGAACGTGAGAAGAGATTATCATAGAGTTATATCCCTTTCTAACCGCTAACTCTTTCATAGCTTTCAACGACATTACATTGCTCGCTATAATGAAGTTGTGCGTTTTACTAAAAATCGGATCATTTAGCTTTGGCGTTTCTCTCACCTCCCCTCTAATCCCCTTTTCTATATATCTTACGACGCTTCTCGGAGCTACATCGAGGAGGTTTTTTCTCCTCAATACGTCGTATGCGTCTTTAAAGGTCGTTTCATCAGGAGCCGTGGGACCGGAAGCTATCGTATCCAATTTATCTCCTACGACATCTGAGATTATTAGTGATACCGTTGTCGCTGGCCATATAGCTTTGGATAGCTGTCCTCCTTTAACTAAGGATATGTGTTTTCTAACGGCATTCAGCTCGTTTATATCGGCTCCGCTCTTCATCAATAGCTCGGTTATCCTCGCTTTATCCCTTATAGATATGCCTTCTGGAGGAAGTGAGAACAGAGCGCTTCCTCCTCCAGATATTAAAACTAAAACTAGGTCTTCTTCCCTTAGATCTTTCACCAGCTCTAAGATTCTTCGAGCATTGGTTACATTTCTTTCGGTAGGGATTGGATGATCTCCAATAAGAACGTGCACTTTACTTAATTTCTCCGTAGGCTTGAAGGGTGTTATTATCGCTCCCCCTGAAATGCGGTCTCCTAATATCTCCTCAATCTCCTTCGCCATTTCGAAAGACGCTTTACCGAAACCAATTACAAAGAGCTTTCCTCTTAACTTAAAAACCCTACCCTTAATGTAGAGCTCTCTTCCATGCATCTTTAAGGCCTTTTTTATGGCGTACCTTGGATTTGCTACCTTTAACCCCCTGTCTCTTATACACATCTGACGCTGCCGACGAATTAGACGGTGTAGATCTCGGTGG
>CALBHZ010000225.1 GCA_937892815.1 uncultured archaeon
ATCTAAGGGCGTTATGGGCTCGATAAATCTCACATCGATGACCTTACTCAATATTGTCCAAACCTTATCCCTCTCTCGATGGTTAAAACCTCTAGATTTCATTAGTAGATCGAGTTCAATTAACGCGGCTTGCGAAACCCTCCTTTCCTCATTAAGGCCTTCCAGTACTTCAATAGCTCGATCGTGTAAGGGATCGTTAGGCCTGAAGTAAGCTACTAGGTAAACGGTATCTACGATCTCCATGTTAGCTCACTATTTCCGAAAGCAGCTTAGACGCCTCATGATCTTCTTCTCTCCACCCCTTAAACTTCTCCTCAAAGACCTTAGCTACTTCGTCTCGTAGCTTATCTAAGGAGATAAGCTCAACTACGCCGTCGTCCCTTACCCTAAGCGCTAGCTTGCTCCTTTCCTTAACTCCAATTCGTTTTCTAACTTCAGATGGCAAAAGGATTCTCCCACGTTTATCGATCGATACCACATACATAGATAATACCCATCTCATTCATTAAATCCTATAAATATAAATATTTCCCGTAGGGATGTCATTAAGTTTAAGGAACGATATTTTCGATATCGAGCATATTGCAAAGGTCTTAAGATCGATGTACATTTTTAACGTTAACTGGTTTCAAAATTCTCAACACTTCTAAATTACTGTTATGGAGTTGAGGAAATGCTAAATAAGCGCAGATACGATCTTACATTATTCAAATATTAATTTAAAATTAATATTTGAATTGCCTTGCAATTCGGGCTTGTTCCGATAGAAATTCTTAAATAAGGCCATTTTCTAGCTTATTTCGGCCAAAAGGGCCAGAAATGGTATCGGAATCTGATTAAAAGAATTGAAAGTCTGTTTTTAGAATCAGATAACCTGCAAGTCTTACCCTCGAATCTGATTAAAAGAATTGAAAGTAGAGCGGTCATTATATCGTAGAATTCTGGCTTATTTACCAATTCGAATCTGATTAAAAGAATTGAAAGCAATGTGGTTCGGCGGGCTTTAGACC
>CALBHZ010000226.1 GCA_937892815.1 uncultured archaeon
TTTCAAGCAGAAGACGGCATACGAGATGTAGAGAGGTCTCGTGGGCTCGGAGATGTGTATAAGAGACAGATCCTAATACCGTAGTTTCGCGATACATACTCCTTCATACTATGGATTAAGCTGTCCTCCGTAACGAGATCTTCTCTAAGCGCTATAGCCGTAGCGATTATCACGCTATCTACGTAATCGCGAACGTGCTCGTAGATTTCGAAGGACGCCTTAATCACGTCTCTCCTGTGAAATGGCACTACGTTGAAGGTCCTAGATATCACGTCAATCGCTCTAACGACGAACTCCGCGGGAACTCCAAGCTTACACGCCTTAGCTTGAAGTTCAAAGAGGGAGATGAGGCTGACCTTGACGTCCTCAAGCGCTATTCCAATCTTCACCCTTCCTTCAACTATAGCCTTTAGCAGATCCCTTTTAACGTCTATACGAGCTATGGGGAGCAGATACGTAGTATCGATGATCATCTTCCTTCAAGCGTTTTAGAAAGACCTCTACGGAACTTCTCGAAATCCTCTTCGGCGACCTTAAACGCCCTCTCTGAGTACAGTAGCTGGAGAAGCTCCCGCTCAGCCGAGAGCCCCTTCCTAACTATCTCGTTTACGACCTTGGATAGCGCTTTAGCGGTGCCGTACCTCCTTATGCTTTCATCGACGAGCTTTTTATACACGTCATCGTCGAATACGATGGTAGTTCGCTTAGGCATATAGTCACCTAAGCACATATATGCATATACGTCTAATAAAACTTTCGAAGGCAACCTCAAATGCTCGACAATTCCGATCGACGTTAAGGTGCGAGGGGGCTGCTCGAAGTTAGATATCTAGAACGCTGTTCGAAGTACCCCGGAAAGAGGAGAGGGTATTAGTTCCATCCGTTAACAAACCGCGGAACTCGTTATAACCGAGGAGGAGGCGTATGATCTAGGCGGGATAGGGGGTTAACAGCTATTGGAGGACGTAACTGAAGTTAATAAGTTCATTTAAGTCAAATCCATTTACCCGTATACGATCTATAAACGTAACTTAAATATTACGTTTTACGAAATGTCTTACGGATATCGGTCGTAAGCGCTTCCCTATGCAAGTACGTCAACAGAGAGGAGGGGATGGGAAAGGGTAAGGGAGGAGCTCTTAAAGGGCTGCTCCAGCTTAGGCCTCGCGGTGAAGGAGGTAGGCAGCTCGCTCTGGAAGAGGTTCGAGAGAGCTAGGCGAAGCCTTGACCTTAAACGCCTTTAAGGCCTCCTTGAAATCCCTGCCCATCAATATCTTGGATGAGCGAGAGGTTCTCGAGGACGCTCTCAAACTCGCTTTAAAGCACGGCTTAACCATTTACGACTCCCTCCTCGTAGCGAGAGCGGTAAGGGAGGGAGCTATTCCCATAACATCGGATAGGAGGCAGGCCGAAGC
>CALBHZ010000227.1 GCA_937892815.1 uncultured archaeon
TAGTTGCCGTTCACCTTCCAGTCCCGGTTATAGTAGCTTTAAGGATAATTTACGGTGTCGATATAGTTCTAATTCCTCTATTCGTCTTGGCCTTCTTCTTAGGACAGTTTTCAGGTGGAAGAGTAAGAAGGGTTCTAAAGAACGTCGCGCCTTTAACTTCGTGTTTAATATGGGATTTAATAAGGATAGCCGTAGGTAAGAAGTAGCGAGTTAAAATGATCGATTTCGATAAGGTGGCGGATTTTATCTTCAATTCTAGATCTGGAGGCGTATTTGAAGAAGTAGAGGGGATTTTGAAGAGACACGGTTACCATTTAATAGAACCTATGTTCTCTGCTCTACCCTCAACTGGTGAGAAGCTTAAGTTAGCTTACGTAGATGGAGGAAGTTCCGAGCTCTTATCCCTTCCAAACATGTTCATTTACCTACATAAAGTAGCGGCCGTCGTTTATGAAGGTAGGGATTACGTAAAGAGGTACGGACCGTATTACTTCATATCTTGTTTAGCGCCTTCAGTTAACGGAAGAATGAAGACTACGATATTTGGAGATCTATTCTTTATGGATAGATGCCTAGAGCACGTCTCCGGTTTTTGGCATATACTTAACGCTGTCCCTAGAAGAGTGGCTGAGAAGAGATTAGCGAAGCATGTAATAAAAGATGAGTGTGATGGCGTTGTACTAGATGGAACTTTAGGTTTTCAAAACGAAAGAAATGAGATTAACGCCTTAAAGGAGTTAATTGAGATAGTAGAGGAAAGGGAGGCCATATTGGCCGGGTTAGCGAAGAGCACTAAGATTACCTACAAGGGGATTCCTTTAACTAAATTAGTCGAAGGAAGGGCGAAGGAGAAAGGGTTGAGGTATTTTATAGCTTTAGTTGGTAAAGTAGGGGAAGAGCCTAGGAGAACTACGTTATTCGTAATTAAACTATCCTCAGCCGCTGTAAAACCCTTTTTACTCGAGGTATTCAGCGAAAAAAGGCTTAACGATTTAATTTACAATCTGGCTTTATCCTCCTGCGACCCCTCTATACCGGGATACCCTTATCCCTTAATTGAAGTCGATAAAATCGCTAAGGTACATGTTAGAGACGAATTTAAAGCTGTAAGGTCTAGACTTATTGAGAAGATATTGGAAAGAGGAGGAGAATTTCTAATTAAGGAGGCCTTGTTCCACGATCTATTAAACACCATAAACCCGTAATCTCTAGTTACATCACCGTTGTCTTGAGAGCCGGATACGAGGAAAGCTCTCAATATTAAAAACACGTATTAAGCACTGAAGGAGATTTGGGAAGAAGCACTTAGGTACGATCCATCTGATAAAAACTTATGAAACGATGGTTACCCTCGATACGCCGTCTACGTTCTCCACCTTAATTATCCTATCGGCGGTAGATTGCAACTCTTCATGATGGCTTACTATTATTACTTGATCGGCTTCCAGCCTATCTAAAAGCGATTTAAACCTAGTTAGCTGTTCTGAGCTAAATCCATCTGTAGGTTCGTCTAGCAAGATGAAGCCTACGTTTAACCCTTGATGTTTCCTAGCTACCCAGCTCAAGGCTAACCTGTAAGCCAACGCTATCGAGCTTCTCTGTCCTCCGCTCGGCATTGGAACTTCTCTCCACTTCCCGTCTATTCTAGCTTTGAAGATGGGCCTGAAATCGCTATCTACGGCTACATCCCAATCTTCATTTTGAGTTAAAATTGAGAAATACTCGCTAAACCTAGATTCTAGCTCGGTTCTAACCTGTCTAGTCTCTATGGACTCGATATTTTCTAAATAGCTTGGCAGTACCTTTAAGAAGAACTTCATAAACGCTTCTTTCCTTTTCATCTTAGCTTTAAGTTTTTCAAGCTCCTTCTTTTTCTCATCTATCTCCTTAAGCCTTCTTTCAGCGTTTTCTATATTGTTCTCACATTTCCCGATTTCTACTTTAAAGCTCGTCTCCTCTTCCCTAAGCTTTTCAACTCCTTCCTTAACAATTAGCAGCTCGTTCTCTACAGATTTTAGCTTCTTTTCGATATCCTCGAACATCGATTCACTGCTCCGTATAGCCTTTTCAATCTCAAGTTTTTCATTTTTCCTTTTCTCAATTTTCTCTTTTAGCTCCTTCTCCTCGTTAACTATGAAAGTCCATCTAATTCCTCTTTCAATTCTCTCTTTTCTCTCTTCAAGCTCCTTATGCCTTAGCTCTACTTCCTTTTCCGCTCTTAGCCTCTCCTCTAGTTTCCTAAGCTCGGCCTCCTTCGCCTCTTTTCTACTTAAAAGCTCTAGCTTCCTTTCATATTCTCTAGCTTTACCTAGCTCTTCCTTTAATTCCTCATACTTCGATTTTAAGGAGCTATATTCCTCCTCGGCGAGCTTTTTCCTATTCTCTACCTCCTTTAAATGAGCGCTAAACTCCTCCGGCTTTATCTCCCTTTTACAAACAGGACATACTCCCTTTTCTATTAACATTCTATAGTTTTTCTCATCGTTCTTTAAAGCGCCGAGCTCCTCGCTTAACCTTTCTAGCCTTAACTGCGCCTCTTCGATCTCCCTTTGAACTTCCTCTACCTTCCTACAGCTATCCACCTTTATGTTCTTTAACTCCTCCTCTATCTCGCTTTTCTCCAATTTGATAGCATCTACCTTCCCCTTAAGCTCTCTCACCTCTTTTATGACTTCAATTACCCTCTCGATTTCCTTCTGAACTTCTTTGAGTTTACCTTCTCCTCCTTCCTCTATTTCTTGTTCTTCAAGGGCTTTTCTCTTCTGTTGTAAATCTTCTAGCTTCCCTTCCCCTTCTCTCAGCTCTTCATTCAACCTCCTCAGTCTATCCCTAAGCTCCTTTAGCTTACTAGATAGCTCGTGATAACTTTTCGATAACGCTTCTCTTTCTCTAGTTAGCTCCTCTTCTCTTTTCAATAGCTCGTTAAGCGATCTCCCAACTTCTTCAAGTTTAGCCTTTAATTCTTTAAGCCTTCTCTCTTCTTGTTCCTTTTCCCTCCTCACATCCTCCTCCTTTTTAACTTCCTTCTCGTACTCCTCTATCTTTCCCTTTAGTATCTCTACATCCTTTTCGAACTCCTTTCCGACAATTACGCTATTCTCCCTAGCGATGGTATACTTCATGATTCCGGTGGCCCTTCTAACTACCTCATTTGCCTTTTCGGGCTCATCCAATATCCTCTTGAGCTCCTCTTGTCTAACGTATATAGCGGACCTAGTAACTATAGGTTCAGCGTTTGGACTGGCCTGCTCCATTAGCCTTAAGATCTTTATTACGCTTTGTCTTAACTCGGTCGATGCAAGTCTATACACCCTGTTATCTCGAATTAAATGGGCCTTTTTAGTGCCCTCGTTAGTTATGTACCTGTACACCTCTAGGTAAGGCTCCAAGACTACCTTTATTTCGCCAGCTCTAGCACCGATCCTCAAAACGTCCTTTACCCTATAACCCAGTAAACACGCTTCTACAGCTTCTAGGATCGTAGATTTACCGGCTCCTATATCTCCTATAATTAAATTTACTCCTTTAGCGAAGGATACCTCCGGAGACTCCGCATGACTTTTAATATTCCTTAACTGGATCGATCTTAAGAGATACATTATATCTCACCTACTAACTTCTTTACCTCTTGAATCACCTGTTTTTCATATACCTCCTTCTTCATCCCCTGAGCTTTTTCAACGCCTAACGCGTCTATTATAGCCGTAATGAGCTCGACATCGGCTTCTTTAGGAAATAGCTTTACGAGGTCTTCTAGATATTTGTCCTTCTTCCCTTCTTTAGGCGCCTCCTTTAGCTTAGGATCCAGTAGGTTTCTATCGTTGACGTATAGGTAGATATCTTGAGCTTTTAAGGATTCCCTAATCCTCTCGACTTTAGATACAACTTCAGCTCTCCTTCCGCTTTTCAACATCCCTCTCAGCTTTAAGAGGGCTATCTCCCCTCTCCTCAACCCCTTTAACCTAGCTTCCACCTCCCTAACTACCTCCTCAGATGATAAACCATCGGCCTCTACTTGTGAGAACCTCCCTTCTACAGGCCTTATCCTACAATACCTAAATTTAGCGTTCCGTTCATCTAGCTCAACAACGTAGAAACCTCTATCTTCCCCTTTTAAGTAGTCCTCTAGATCATCTATACCGTAGCCTATGAATAAGGGGCCGGGATAATTCAAGGGACTTCCATCATATCTCCACTCTATCCTCTTATGCACATGTCCTCCAGCGTAGTACGTAAAGCCTTTAGGTAGCTTAGAAGCGGGCATCATCTGCTCAGCTTTCATAACGATCCTTCCCATCACAGCCTCGGTTATAGCCGTATGGAAAGCGAAAATAGATGGAACGTTCCCGGGAGGACTTGAAAAAACTGGAAATTCCTTAACTTCTAGGGCTCCAACCCTTCCGTGAGCTCCAGCTAAGTAAACCCCTTTATCTTCAATGCTTCCCTCTATGACCTTTATCAACCCTCCTCTAGATAGAACCTCAACCATCGTACTCCTCGTTGGAGAGAAATCGTGACTTCCGTAGATAGCGTACGTACTTATCTTCATCTCTTTGAGGGATTTTAAGAATTCAGCCATTCTAGCTACTCTCGAAATAGACGGTATGTTGCTGTCGAAGATATCTCCAGATATGACTATGAAATCCGGTTGTTCTCTTTCCGCTACTTTAATAACCTCGTTTAAAGCCTTATCTTCACACTTAATGAGATACCTATCTCTTAGAGCTCCTAGATGTAGATCGGATAGGTGGAAGATCTTAATCATCTTCTACTATCTTATCCGTTTGACCTGCTACCATCTTAACTTTTCTAATCAGCTCTGAGATATCTGGTACGTAAATAGGAACGGGCATTCCTACCTCGGAGCTGCTCATGATCGCTTCCCCTACGTTTAGCTTAGCGAACTCCTCCTCTTCTCCCTCTAAATCGTGCATAGCGTTATCTATTGCAGCCCTCCTCTCCCTTCCGGAAGCCATTCCCATGTATATCTTAGTGTTAACGTTAGCTAAGATGTCATCGGGTATAACGGTTAAAAGCTGAGTTATCGCTATAATGCCTAATCCAAACTTCCTTCCCTCTCTAGCCACCCTTTGATATGCGTTATCGGGTACGTCCTTTCCTAGAACTCTAGGAGCCTCCTCTATAGCGAAAACTACTGGCGTGAACTCCTTATCTCTCCTCCTTCTTCTTTCAGTTAACATGTGGTTTGCTATTAAGTTTCCGATTAGTAGCTCCGCTTCTTCAGATAGAGCGCTAGTATCAATTAACACTACCTTTCCCTCATTTAACGATTTCTTAACTAGATCTAGGAAGGATAGGGAATAGTTATCTTCATAATCCCAAGCTTTGAAAACACCTTTACATTCGTTCCCGACGATATAAAGGAGCTTTGATAGCTTAGCCTTCAGTACGATCCAAGGGCTTATCTCGGTTTGTTCAAGCTCCTTTTCCTCTACTTCAAATATGCTTTTAATCCACTCCTTTCCCTTCATTTCCCTAAACTTCCACATTAACCTAAACTGCGCTTCGGTAACTGGTGTAGAGCCTGATATATCGCTAGGCTCTATTAGAGAAGTGCTAATGGAGAGCTCGAGCTCTCCTCTACTTGGATAAGGGCTAAACGCTACCAGGTTTTCCGAAGCGTTTGGATGTTTAGATAGGGCTTCGAAGTACTCTCTATGAGCATCCATAACTAGAACTCCGACTTTAGGTTCATCGAGGAGGGACCACAACATTACCTTCAGTAGATTGCTCTTCCCCCTTCCCGTCGTAGCCGATATGATTACGTGTTTAGTTAATACCTTTTCCGGATCTAGCTTCACCGGAATATTTAGCCTCTTAGATCCGCTTCTTAAATATCCTAGAAATAGACCGCCTTTAGATAGGAAGCTTAAATCCTCCGATGTAGGTTCCCTTAAGAAGCTATCAGGCTCGATGTAGGATTTAAATGGAACAGGTCCTTTTTCAGATAGCTCAGCTACTACCTTGAGCTTAGCTACCAGTTTAGAAGGTTCGGAAAGAGGAGTTAATGGATAGGGGAAGGCCTCATTTACCCTATTTACCGCTCTCTCCACTAACCTCGATTCTTCAACGCTAGATACGTATTCGAATCCCACGACCTTTAAGAGCACTTTCCTGTCTTTTGAATCGTATACCAATAGGGATCCGATTTCTAAAGGAGATAGGGGGACGCCTTTGACCAATCCATCTTCGTAAGAGTAAACTAATAGCATTAGCAATGGGATCTCTTTCATCGCTCTTATAATTTATGTTGGCAGTTGAAGTATTCCGATAAATACGAGAACGAATAAGATACCAAATACAATTAAGATAAAGCTGAAGAGCTTCGTTATGTAGTTGTAGATGTTGGCCTTTAAAAGCGAAATTCCTCTATTAGCTACGAAGGCGATGAAGATTAACCAAGCGTAATCTACCCAAACGTGGGAAATGTACATAATTGGGAAAGATGCCGTACCTAATGAGCAAATCGAAATCTGGGATAAAGCCATACCGATAGTTAACCACCAAACTATAAAGTACGGATTTAAGGCCGTGAAAAGTAGGCCTACGTATAATCCTCTAAACATCCTAAACCGTCTTTTCTCATTTTTCGCATTTCTCATACCCATTATTCCGTAGAAGATTAGGGCTGCACCTCCAATTAGAGCGATCGATTTCCCCAGAAAGGCGCTAAATATTATGGTTCCAGAGAAAATTAAAAAGGCGAGAGGAAGCTCAATTAAGGTATGGCCTATAGCCGCTTCCAATCCCGCTCTCGTTCCGTACTTTGTAGACGATAGGATTAAGCCAAAGGTTAGAGGGCCTGGCGATAGAGCTCCTGAAACGGTAATTAGAGAGACGGTGATAAAGAAGGTTAGAAGATCCAAGTTAAGTCTCTATCTCTAAGACGTTATCTATTCTTTCATACTTCATCGCAAGCTTAATAATCGTGACAGCTACCTGTTCGGCCATCCTTCCCAGCTTTCCTGGATCTTCCTTGTACTTCCTGTAGGAGCGGTGTTGTTTAAAGCCTAAGAATACCTCCTTCATCCTATAGCCCGCCATTTCGGACTCAATGAGTATAGCTACATCAATTCCCCATCCGTCGGGTAGATCTTTCTCCAATAGCTCTCTCCAGACCTCCGCTTTAGCTGCGACTTCCCCAGTTAGGGGTTGATCGAAATGGGATACTTCAGGGAAGAATACCCAGAGTAGCCTTCTGGCAACCAACTTAGTTACGGGAGCGTCTTCAGGAGCTCTATAATAACATCCTCTCGTCATATCGAAGCCATCTACAACGATCCCATCTACTAGCTTATCTACCCATTCGGGCGTCATATTTTCGATATCTGAATCCATGAAGACTACGATGCTCGGATTTTCCTCAAGAGCGGCTTTTAAGCCTGTTTTCATCGCTAATCCCTTTCCAGGATGTATTCTCTTTGGAGATATAACTACCTTAGCTCCGTGTTTTTCAGCTATTTCCCTCGTTTTGTCGGTCGAGTGTCCGTCGGCAACTATAATGGATGGCTTGTACTTACTCTTCTTAATCACATCTATGCATTGACCTATCGTCTTCTCCTCATTTCTAGCCGGTAATACAACTACGACCTTAGGCAGACCTTCTTGGGGTTTTTCTTCAACCTCCTTTTTCTCCTCAATTTCCTCCTTATATTCCTCCGAGACTTCGAAAGCAGCTACGCTCTCTTCCATATCTTAAAGGATAGATCTTGTTGTTTTTAAATTTATGTTGATAGAAAGTTTAAATTTCAACTAAAAAGCTTCAGCTTTTTTGTCAGATCGTCCTTTCAATACTCTATCTCGCTCTATAGATTCATCAATTATGGCTTCGTCTCCTACGAATATTTCCCTTAGCCAGTTAGGGAGGCTGAGGATATAGCTAAAACGTCATCTTCTTCTAGGGTTTAGTATTGAGAGCGTTAAATCGCGCAACGATTTAATGTTAACCCCCTTCTCACGAAATCCTCCTTGAACTTCTTATCATTTTTTAATTCCAGCTTTCCTGTGTTAAATCTATAACTAGCCTACGATTTCTCGCGCTTAGTTCTCAATTGAACTATTTTAGTAAGGGAAAGACCTAAATGAGTTCTCATACAGCCTTAAAGAAAGGCCTTTAAGCTCAATTGAGGAAAGGCGAAAGACGTCCTCACTTTACGCTTATTTAATTCTGATTTTACGGTTCTTAAAATTCTCTCCATGTATAACTCATTCTTCGATAGCTCTAATATCTCCTCCGCCCTTTTCCCTAGAGATCTCTTAATGGAAAGAATGATCTTAGGTCTTAGCCTTAACATATCGATTATAACTTCGGTATTGGTCTCTTTTGCTAGCCCAGCTATTTCATTTATCGTTTCTTCGTCATCGTTAATAGTTGGAATTATAGGACCGTAAAATATCCATCTCTTTACCCCCTTCTCACTTAGCTCCTCGATAATCTCCGCTCTTTTAGACGGAGGAGAAGCTCGAGGCTCGATTAACCTCGCTGTTTTATCGTTTAAGGTCGTTATAGTAACCCCCACATCGAACCTATCTCCTTTAATTAAATCTAGATCTCTCAGAACTAAATCAGATTTAGTTTGGATTGAAATGTAGAATTTAGCAGAACTTAAGATCTCCAGAGCTCTTCTCGTTATCATCTCCTTTTCTTCTATAGGCTGATAAGGGTCGGTAATGGTCGATATCCCAACTACTCCTATCTTCTTTCTCTTAACTTCCCGTTTGAGGAGCTGTAGGATATTTTCCTTTATTTTAATTACCTCTCCCCAATTATCCGACGCCTCTTTATCTTTCGTAAAACACCTACCGTAACAGTAAACACATCCGTGCATACAGCCGATATACGGATTAAAGGCGTAGTTTAAATCGGGAAGAGAGCTTTTGCTTAAAGCGCGTTTAACCTTAACGTATTCGATCTTCAAGCCTCGATCTCCTCGAATGCAGGTAATCGCTTTTCTGCCTCAATAGTAGATATTCTCCACACCTTCATTACTAAGGAAAATATTACGGGAAGCAGCAATATGAAGAGTAAGGTTGTGAACTCGGCTCTTATCGATATGCCTTGATAATGGAGCGTTAGGAGGCCGAAATTGCTTACATGCAAGATGTAGTAAATTAGAGCTACTTCAGCACATATTGAAAATACGATGCTAGCTTTCGTCCCCCTATAAAATCCAGATATACCACTTAAAATAGCGATTAATAAGCCGATATACAGAAGGGAGGTAGGTATGGGAAATCCGAGGAAAACCGCTCTTTCTATCCAAAGAGGGGCTATAAACCAGATTAGCAGGTTTATCGAGAAGTAAACACATCCAACGATTAATCTACCTATTAAGCCCCTCATAGTGGATACACCGATTAGATCCGTAATTTAGATAACTAATCGGAAGGTTAGAAGACGGAGATTCGCTTAAGCGAGAACGAGATACATGTTGTGCCGGCTCTTCGTAATACATCGATCGTTCAAAGGCTTTAGTTAAGTTAGCTTGAACTTTGAGAAAAGGGACAATCTCAAATCCTATTACCGCTTTAAGCTTAACATAAGTTAGATCTAAGCCTTCTGGCAATGGAAGAACGAGCTTTAGCTTTTCCTTTTCACCAGGATTCAAGTAGACGGATTTAAATGATTTAGCAACTAGGTCCTCACCCTCGAACATTAGTGCTCCAATTGAAAGGTTAATTGGATAAAAGCCGTTATTGCTTACAGTTAAATTCTCAATTACTACATGAGTATAGTTGAAGTACGTAATGACATATTGTTGGTTTTCCAACATACTTCCGTATAGCGAGTAGCCAGAGTAGAGTAAGGTTAATAGTACCAAGATAGCGGTTACGGTTAAGACTAGTTTAACGTAGGTAATGGGCCTATCTGAGCTCATTTCCCCTCTTTTTCCTCTATCTTCGCTACCCCAACTCCCTTCTCCACTTTAAACGTAACCATTCCTATCCCACGATCTACTTTCATGTACTCAACCCCTCTAACTAAGAATATAGAACCTACCCAAGCCATTATCCCTAAGAAGAGGGCTTTAACCGCGGCTAGGAATAAGGTCTTCAATATTCCCTCCAATCCTTCAGCTTGTATATTTGAAAAGGACGTAAACATTCCATAAGCGATGTAGAAGGTAAAGAGTAGAAGGCCGGTACCTATAAAGCTTAGAGCTAAGCCTATCGCTCCAGATTCCCTCATATTCCGTATTTTCAAGTTATTAGATATATAGCTTTCCTAACTTTCTACGGCCTTTTTCTTACTCTCTATGCTTATCGGTTTATCCCTTCTTTCATCCACTCTCAAGATAATGTACAGCCTTTTTACGCCCACTGAGAAAACCGCTTCTCTAGCCCTTTCAACTGCTTTGAAGATATCAGTTATGTTTTCCGCCTCTAAGGTCGTGCTCATAGCTCCTATCTCTACCTTAAGACCTGTTTTTCTCAGTTCATTAATTGCAACCTTCACATATTTACTGACGCTTACATCCTCTCCAATGGGAATCATACTGATGTCCGCGACGACCGTCATATTCCTCCTCTCCACCTTTCTCCATTAAAAGCTTCTTCCTTCTCAACGAAAATTACGTATCTCTCCTCTTCTACCATATATCTAAATCTAAAAAAGGCGCGCTTGAAAGCTGAAAGCGTCTCGAACATGCTTACCTTTAGCTCATCTGGGCTATGTGGAGATGATCGGCTCGATGGGGTCCAATCGAAAATTACGGCAAAACCTAGCTCTTTCATTGCTCTCCATATCTCCTCCACAGCTTTCTTCTTATTATCTATATGATGGAAGGTGTAGGAAGAAGCCACGATCCCGAATACGTTATCCTTAAAGGGAAGATGTTCGGCATTTGCTTGAACGAGCTCTAAGTTTGGATTTTTCAAGCTTAAGTTAACCTTCTTTAGCTTTTCTAAATTTACGTCTATTCCAATTATTAACTTATTTTCAATGAAATCGAGCATTCTCTTTAAGTTATATCCTTCTCCAGTTCCTATATCTAGGGCAGCTCCCGGTACCTTTAACTTGTATAGCTCGGTTGGATCTTTAGGGAAGATCATATCCTACCTCTTCTCTCAGCGTAATGAGCCGCTCCTATCAGAGGAGCGTTTTCCCTAAGCTTAGAAGGCTTAATCGATGGTAAATCTACATTCACATAAGTGTTGATTAAGTCTATAGATGGTTTGATGTATTCTTCCCATCTATTCAAAGCTAAACCTCCTCCGATTACTATCGTATCCGGATCGTAGACGTATATGACGCTGGCGATACCAGCTGCATTTAAACGATAGCATTCTTCAAATAACCTTTCAGCTATCCTATCGCCTACCTCCCTTCTCGAAAATACCTCCTCGGTTGATTCAGCTCTCCTTCCTTTAGATAAGTAGTTATAGAAATTTACGATGCCGGCTCCAGAGCAATATGCTTCCCAATGTCCTAAGCCGCCACATCCACATCTAAGCCTTCCTTTGGGATCCAAAACTATATGACCTATTTCATGAGCATTTCCATATCTGCCTTTTAGAACCTTTCCATCTACGACGATGCCTCCACCTATTCCCGTTCCTATCGTAAGATAGACGAAGTTATTTGTTCCATTTCCGTGCAATTTTTCACCAATAGCTCCAGCTACGCCATCGTTTATAACTTCGATAGGGAGGTCTAGGGATTTGAGAATACCTATGATGTTAAACCTCTTAAAGGGTAGATTTGGAGAAAAGACTTCATTTCCCTTGAAAAGACCAGCTATCGATATGCCAATGGCTTTAACTTCATCGGTTCTCACGATATTAATTAGCCTTAACAGCTGATTTTTGAATGAATTGAAGTCCTCTCTTTGAATTCTTTCCTCTACTTTTCTAATAACTAAGCCTCTATCTACTAAAGCTACCCTTATATTCGTTCCCCCTATATCTACACCAATAGATACCATTTGTAATTTTATAACATTACAAGGCTTTAATGATTTTTGTTTTGTCATGTAAAAGTTTAAACGTTATTATTGGAAAATGGGATGAGAACGGCTTGATTAGGGCTAAGGAGCTTATCTTCATCACAATCTCACTGGCGTGTTACTTAATCTTCGCAATGTATAGATTATGCTTCGGCGTTGTAATACCGGCTATAGAGGAGGCTTTCCAAGTAGATAAAGCAGCGGCAGGTGCGCTGTTCTCCGCTACCAGCTTAGCAACAGCTACTGGAGCGGCCATTGCTGGAGCCTTTATGGCTCGTATGGGCATGAAGAGGACCTATTTACTTGGCTTGATCATATTATGCTTCGGTATGGCTGTAGCGCCTACTTCATTTAATTTTGCAGTTCTCAGCTTTTACTTAGTTATAGCGAGTTTCGGTGCTGGGCTATTTTTGCCTACCCTTTACACCATACTTGGTGAATATAAAGCGAAGTCAAGAGCTATGATATTAGGAATAGCGAACTCGACCTTCAGTTTAGGAGGATTTATAGGACCTTGGCTAGCTGCACAACTCATAATAATTTATGGTTGGTCCTCTCCTTTTCTCGCTTTTTCCCTTATAGGTTTTTTATTAGTTCCTATATTTTGGCTCTTCGCTCATCCATTACGCAATGAGATGAGTGAAGGTTCAAGGATTTCTAAAGGCTACAGCCAAGTTCTAAGGAAGGGAAACGTGATAAAGTTGCTCGCTTCCATAACGATTTCAAATTTCGCTTTCTTCTCAATAATTGCATGGACCCCTACATTCCTTATAGAATTTCAAGGTTTCGATTTTTACATTGCAAGTATAGTCTTTAGCCTTTTTTCGCTCTCCGGCATTTTCGGTTCCATAATCCTAGGCAAGATATCAGATAAGTTAAGCAATAGGAATCGCTTAGCGTTTATTACCGCATTTATCTCAGGGCTCATATCGATCTTTCTTTATACTATGAGAAGCGATTATACCTTTATTATAGCTGCTATGGTGCTATTCGGTTTTACATTCTACCCCTTCTGGAACCTACAGATGGCTATAGCTCAAGAATCTGTAGAACGAAAATACGTAGGAATAGTGACGGGAATAATGTATACGGCATCCCTTACCGGTAGCATTATTTCACCTGCACTAGTTGGTGTGTTGATCGAAACTATAGGAATTGTTCCTTCAATGCTGTATGGCGCTAGCATACCTACGATACTCTACTCGTTCATAGTCCTTACATGCAAGGATTTAAGAGATGTAAGCAATAAAGATCACAATTAAAGAAGATTGCGAGTGCTCTTTTACCGTTAAGCAAGCCATATTTCAGTGAACTCTCCTCTTTTTCCCATGTAATCTTCAATTGAAGATCTTATTACTTCTCCTACGCTCCAGGCTTGAAGAAGGCACCCGTCCGGTCTGTGAGGCGGATCTCCATCGAATATTTCATTTAAACATCCTGGAGATGGAGCTTTAGGCAAATATAGTAAAAGCGGTAGGATTATGGAGTTGAAAACTACCCTAGAGTTAAGTCCATATCTTACGCTCACTTTAGATAGGAAGCCTGAAAGCCAAGGCCAAACTGTTCCGTTGTGATAAGCTAGATCTCTAGATCTGATATCTCCTCTATACCTGCCTATATACCCTCCTTCCCTAGGAGATAAGGATCTCAACCCGAAAGAAGTTGCGAGTTCCTTCCATATGTTCGTCAACGCCAATTTAGCCTTTTCGGGGCTGATTTCTAGACAATCCATAGCTAGCGCTATAACTTGATTTGGTCTCATAACGCTATCTTTGACTTCTCCAATATGATCGTAAAACCATCCCTTTTCCTCACACCAGAAAAGATCTTCAAACGATCTTTCCGCTCTTCCCAGCGTATTAGTAACTTCATCATTATTTAGGCTTTTACTTAGTGCTTTACACGTCTTCACATATAAGTCCAGAAGTGAGATCCATAAGGCTTCAACCTCTACGGCCATTCTCGATCTATCTATCAAGAGGTTATCGTCGATCTTTACATCCATCCAAGTCCAAGGACCGTGTTCTAATAATCCGTACTCGTTAATCGAAGTTAAGTGTCTATCCACTATAGCTTTTAGCTTTGGGAATAGCTTCTCTAGGAAATCGGTATCGTTCGTATAGGCTAAGTAATATTTAAGAGCGTGTGCTAACCATAGAGTTGAATCAACGGAGGTATAGATGGGTTTCTCATTAATCTCATCTATAAATTCAGGTAAAACACCGTCTCTCTCGTATTTTAATATACTTAAAAGAACGCCTCTCGCGTCTTTAAACCTCCCCCTAACGATGAGGAGGCCGGGCATCGCTATAAAAGAATCTCTCGTCCAAACCGTAAACCACGGATATCCCGCGATGATAGACCTCTTTCCATAAGCTCCTCTTACGATTAATTGGTCCGCAGCTCTGTACAATAGATCTAGGTTAGGTAGGTTATAGCTGGGCTTCTGAAGTTGTAGTTTCTTAACTTCGTAAATATCTGATTTAATGGAGATTAAGGCCTTCTCGGATCTTATCTTAATTAAACAAGGGGAAAGCTGGAAATCTACATGATCTTCTCCCCTTTCTTCATCTAAACGAAATCTAATAGGGCCTATTTTGTCAAACTGAGCCCTTAATTCGCCATTTGAAGAAAGCTGGAAAACCCTTCCTTTCCGCTTAATACTTAGTGAATTGCCTAACTCATTTACCTCGATTTCACTAATCGATTTCTCATTATTAACTTCATAAATGTGCCTCATAGCGAATAGTGGAAAGATCTCTATCTCTTCACTTCCTCTATAATCTACGACCACGTTTATTCCCTTATCAAAATAGTACTTTACCCTAAGAGGGTTCTCCTCATACTTGTATAGAAAGGATATGCTATCAATGTTTACCGTACAGTAAATGGGAAGTATGCCTTCTCCATCTATAGGACTAGCTATTATCTTATCGTAAATCCTAATTTGAACGCCTGAGACTATAACATGTCTCTTAAAGGGAGGGCTTAAGCTACAAATCCACGCTCCGTGATATTTCCTCTTTAGCTTACCATCTGAAGGTAGGAGTAGAAAGCCTCCATAACCGTCCGCTATAATCCACTCTTTTTCGATTACTTCATCCAATTGCGGAAGATCTGAGCCTAACATCGCTTAAGCTAGGGATCTCAACCTTTATAACTAAAAGCCTCCTATTATACCGTGCTTTGTTAGTATCACTGATGTTTGAAGTTCATCAGCCTGTAAGGATTAAGTTAGGTAAAAGGAGGGTAGAAGGGCTCGAGGAATTTAAGAAGGAATGGTTTGATTGGGATTTAAGTAAGGAAGTAATTGAAAGGACGTCCAGAAAGTGTTATGAGCCCGCTAATTCAATAATTTTAGAAGAGGTTCAGAGAGCTAAAGATGAAGGTGAGAGGTTTAAGGTTTCATTTAGCTTATCTGGAATATTTATCGAACAGTTAAAGATGTTTAGACCGGAAATTATAGAGTCTTTTCGTCAGCTCGTTAAAACCGGAGATGTAGAGCTACTATGTCAAACCTATTATCATAGCTTATCGTCTCTATTTAGGGATCCTAGCGAATTTAGGGAACAAGTCGAAATGCATAGGAAGTTAATAAAGAAAGAGTTCGGATATGAATCCGTAACCTTTGAGAACACCGAGTTCATTTACGATGATGCGATTGGAGACGTTATAGCTAAACTAGGCTTTAATGCGATGCTTACGGAAGGGGCTGAAAGGATTTTAGGATGGAGATCTCCCACGTATTTGTACAAAACTAAGTCCGGATTAAGGCTATTAATGAGACATTATAAGCTCTCAGATGATATAGGCTTTAGATTTTCGAATAGGAGTTGGAACCAATGGCCGTTAACCGCAGATAAATACGCAGGTTGGCTATCTAAGCTACAAGGACAGTTCGTCCTCTTAGCAATGGATTATGAAACGTTTGGAGAGCATCATTGGCCTGAAACGGGAATATATGAATTCCTGAGGTATTTACCTAGAGAGGTTCTCAAGAGAGGGCTTAAGTTCGCTACTCCTAAGGAGATAGCCGAGAAGATAGAGCCCGTAGACGTAATTGAGGTATCTCCTAGCTCTACGCTGTCATGGGCCGATATAGATAAGGGAATTGGGGCATGGGCCGGAAATATCATGCAGAGAACGGCGTTAGAAGAGGTTGAGGAAATCGGAGAGATCGTTAGTACTATGGAGGAGAAGGAGATATGGAGG
>CALBHZ010000228.1 GCA_937892815.1 uncultured archaeon
AAGCTCAATAAAGTAAAGCCATAAACTCCTCCAACTTGCCGGTAATGGGGTTAATTCGTAGCTGCATCGCTTCAAGCGCTATAACTCCTAGTAAAACCCTATCGATGCGCTCGCTTACTAAGACAGGCACGACCCTT
This sequence comes from uncultured archaeon, assembly GCA_937892815.1. GTDB lineage: Archaea > Thermoproteota > Nitrososphaeria > Conexivisphaerales > CALBHZ01 > CALBHZ01. The sequence goes on from CALBHZ010000228.1 coordinate 138, forward strand.
CTTTTATCGTTGATTTCGATGAAGCATGCGTTAAGCTCCTCGTAACCTTTTGCCGTAGAAGCCCTTACTTTCTCTCCGCTAATTACAAGGTTTAATTCCTCAGCGATGCTTTCGGGAATGCAAGTGAGGTAGCTCCGGCATCCACTAAAGCCCTCATTTCATCGAGCTTTTTCCTTCAATATCTGAATGCTTACTTGATAGAGCTTCAAATGGAAGGCTGCTCCGTTGAAGATGAGCCTACTTGTTGAACAATGGCCCGCTATCTTCCAACGCGTACAGGAATATAGGTATGTCCTCGTACTCCAGGACCTTTACCCCCTTCGGATACCTTCTATGTGGCTTCCCGGCCTTCACCTCGACCTTTAAGCCTCCGGCTATGCAATCTACCTCGTAGTAGTCCCTATAGTAGAAGACCTCGCCGAACCTCCTAAGCATGTGGGCCTGCACTACCCATTCGTACAGAGCCGCTTCCAAGAACCTCTCTCCGCACCAATGAGATAAGGTTAGCGCTATGAAGGGGTCGAGTAGAAAGACCTTCTTCTCCTTCCTCCAAACCGGCATACCTCCTCTACGGTATAGAGCTAGGTCTAAGACGAACAACCTCTTGAAGAGCTCTAGGTAGTCCTCGACCGTCTTATAGGATACGCCCATATCGGCTCCTACAGATGAGAAGGAGAGAGGGGAGGGGGCTTTCTTAAATATCGATGTAAAGAGAGCCTTGGATAGCTGCCAGCTCCTCTGCGCGCGCAGTACCTCTCCTTCAATAGAGGTTAAGAAGTACTCCTCGGCTCTAGCTTCTCGATTTACCGAGAGAGGGAAGCCTCCTAGCTTTAAGTACTGCTCGAAGTAGTCTACGAGTTCCCTTTTGTAAAGGGAGATGTTCTCTTTTAGCTTAGGCCTGAAGCCGAGGGCCTTAACGAACTCCTTAAACGATATCGGTAAGACGATTACGTCACGTCCTTCACCTCTCCTTCCCGGGAAGAGCTCGACCTCTCCTTTGAGCCTGAGGGAGGAGGAGCCTGAGATCGTAACTACCGCGTTCTTCAGCCTCCCTAGGTCTACGTAGCCCTTAATCGCCCTCCACCATCCGGACACGCTAGTTACTTCATCTAGGAAGATGAAGCGTTCCTTTAAGCCATGAGAGCTGGCTATAGAGAGGTAGAGGTCGAGGACTCGCCTCAAATCCTCAGCAGTAGGAAGGAAGTCGCAGTTGAAGTAGAAGATCGATCCCGGCCTCCTGTTCTCTAAGAGCTTCGATATTAGCAGCTTAATGCCCGTAGTCTTGCCCACCTGCCTAGGGCCTACGACTACGTTGAGGGAGAAGGGCTTCAAGCTCAGGTCATATATCCAAGGAGGGATCCAGCGTACCTTCATTTTAGACCATCTTCTCACGTCCTCGTCTTCGACTCCC